>DAISJE010000001.1:0-30612 GCA_036821665.1 Bryobacteraceae bacterium
GATTACGGAATTGTCGATAAAACGCGAGAACGCAAGCGCCATGCCGCCAAGGATCATCGTGTTGATAGTGCTGCCCGTCGTGTACAGAATCACAAAGGTGGCCAAGGCGGAGATAGGAATGGAAAGAAACACAGCCGACGTGGCACGAACACTCCCCAGAAATACGAGAATCATTATGGTGGTCAGCGCGAGTCCGATTAATCCTTCATCGAGCACAGTCCTGATCGCTTCTTTGATGAAGACCGACTGGTCAAAAAGAACATTGGTGACGAGCTGCTTGGGAATGTTGTAGAGATTTGCAAGGAGTTTACGAACTCCGTTCACTACCGCGATGGTGTTAGTATCGCCGCCTTGCCGCATGATCGGTATATATGTTGACTTCTGGCCATCGACGCGAACAATGTTGTACTGAATAGCGTTCGCATCTTCCGCTTTACCGACATCTTTGATCGATACCCACGAATTACCATCGGCCTTGAGGGGAACATTATTCAATTCCTGCATGTTCGGCACAAGACTGTTGGAATACACGTAGTAATCGAAAGGTCCGAGCTTCACGTCGCCAGCCGGCAGAATTAAGTTCGCCTGATTCACGGCGTGCACAACGTCCATTGGACTTAGTTGCCGCGACATCAGCTTATAGGGGTCTACATAAACCATCACCTGGCGGTACTTGCCGCCGAACGGCGGCGGAATGGTGGCTCCCTTTACAACAGCAATCTGGTTGCGAATGGCGAACTGTGCCAAGTCATGAAGTTGCGTTTCAGAAAGGCCAGCGCCCTTTACCGCAACCATGCAAACGGGCTGGCTGGAAGCGTCGAATTTCAATACAACTGGAGGCAGCGTGCCCGGAGGCAGCCGCCTCAAGTCCGCAAGAGCGAGATTGGATATTTCATTGATGTCCGTATCGGCGCTCGTACCAGGCTGAAAGAAGATCTTTATCAAACTAACGCCCGGCATGGATCGCGATTCCATGTGGTCCATACCTGCCGCAAGCGTAAAAAATCGTTCAAAGCGGTTTGTAATATCCGTTTCGATATCTCTAGGTGGCATTCCTGAATAGAAGGTCGCAACCGCCACCTCCGGGAGATTGATTGCCGGGAACAGATCGACGGGCATCCGTACCACGCTAACTACGCCGAGGACGGAGATAACCAGACAGATAACAACAATAAGATATGGATTACGGATCGAAAATCTGGACACGATTATCTATCCCTGTGACCAACTGACGTTGGACCTGAGCGTCGAAGATAAATGACGGATGACAGGCTGCATTCTTCCGATCAGCTCTGACCGCGATATGTAGCAGCTTCCGTAATCCTCGGACGCACTGTCTCGCCGGTCCGCAAGCCGCCCCGGTCGCTAATTACGACACGATCACCGGCAACAAGGCCAGACACAACCTCTGCGTCTTCCTGGTCTTCTATGCCTAGAGAGATCTGGCGGCTCTGGATCTTGTCGCTCTGATCGACCAACAGCACGCTTGCGTGGTCGCCTTCCTGAGTAATCGCCTGCAAGGGTACAACTAGCGCATCACCTTTGCGATCAAGGGCCAGCGTAGCCTCCGCATATACCCCCGGAATCAGCAAGCCTTGCGGATTGGAGACATCAACCTCTGTGTGCATCGTGCGCGTCGCATCTCCTACATCGATGGAAAAGCGCGCAATCTTACCTGGAAAATCGCGATTCAACGATGGAACGCGGACCGTGACGGGATCGCCGATTTTGACATACCGGACATAAGATTCAGGAACCGGGATAACCAGGCGGAACAAGTTTTCTTCGGAGAGTCTTACGAGCGGAGTCGCCTGCGTGTTTGAACTGGTGCCCGCCTGCACCAGAGCGCCGAGATTTGCATACCGTTGTGTGACGACGCCAGAAAATGGAGCAGTAATTCTCGAATAATCGTAGAGAGCCTGGTCGTGTGCCAGTTTTGACTTTGCAACAGCAAGCTGGCTGTTCGCTACCTTAAGCCGCGATTTCCCCGCCTCTACCTGAGCTTCCGCCGCAAGATCCTTGCCCTGCGCATCGTCAACCTCCTGTTGAGCGACCAGTCCTGGTTTGCTGTTAGCGACGCTATTTAATCGCTCAAACTGAAGATGCAGCACTTTGTGCTGCGCCCCGATGCGATTCAATTCATGCTGGGCATCGGTGACCTGGTCCTCCATACTCGCGATGGATGCCCGGTCTTCCTGCAATAGAGCTTGCAGCTCTGGAATTTCAAGCGTGGCAATCAGTTGGCCTTGTTTTACGTGACTACCATAATCGACATACAGCTTAGAAACAAATCCGGCTTCTTTTGCAAATACGTCAATTTCCTGAAAAGGAACAAGCTCAGATGACATGGTTAAATATCGCGCCATGGGCTTGCGGGTCACTTTTGTGACCGCTACGGCAGGGCCTGCGACATTGCCTGTCTCATGCGCCTGTGCGACATCGTTCTTGCTGCACGAACAAAGGACGATGCCAACCAAAGCGGCAGGAACGCTCAGAAGCGCCAACCTCATTGTGCGCACTCTACAGCCGCGCTGCATCGCCGTCCAACCTTCCCAATACGTATTGAATTTTGGCCGCAAGTCCGCCCGCCGAAAATTGAGGGGAGCGGCAATACCGAATTAGCTCCTTTTCGGCTTCCACCATTCGCGCGGCCTCGGCCGGAATCTCCTCCGCGATGTCGAAAGGAACGCATACGATCCCATGGCGGTCGCCGTGAAGCAAGTCGCCTGGATTGACAGCCAAGCCGCCGATCTCAACCGGAACGCCAAAATCCACTACATGGGCGTATGAATGAGAAACGGAAACATTACCCGCGAAGACTTGAAGCCCGGCCTTCTCGACCCCTGGCAGATCGCGCACCGCCCCGTTGGTTACGAGGGCGGAGCAGCCAAGCGCGGTAAAAATATTAGCGTGAATCTCGCCAACGAGCGCCCCCAGGCCGGGGACATGATCGACATCCTGAATGGCCACAAACTTAGGCCCGGGAATGGCGCACACGTGTGTCCACCAGTCCGGCCGGTCGTAGTAGCACCGGCCCGCGATTGGCGTGGAGGAAGTGCGAATACGCGCCGTAACAGCATAGCCGGCGCGCGGACCCATACCTGGAAACCGGCACTGCACCGAGCTATTCATGAATCCTTCATTACGGGTCCTTAGCCCAAAAGTTTCAATCGCATTCGAGATTGTGCAACTGTCGAATTTCTCAAGCTGCGCAAAAAGCTGTGGCGACACCGCTTTCATCGGATGCATATCTGCAAACCTAATTTACGGAATAGCGGCCGGTAGGACCATACCCTCCGAAGGGGATTCTTCGAACCACGCGAGAGTAGAGCGCGGAAAATACCGAACGATCACCTCAAGGAATACTGCCCACAAGCGATACCGTTTCGCTTTCGAAGACTGTACTCTGCGGAGTATCAACGGGCTGCCGCGTCCGGACCGCTATGAGTCACATTCGTCTTGTCCTCGCCAATCACCACCCAATCGTCCGGACTACGCTTCGCGGCCTTCTCGAGAAGGAATCCGAATTCGAAATTGTTGGAGAGGCGGCGAATGGCCGGGAGGCAGTTGTTTTGGCGGATTATCGCCGCCCCGATGTTGTATTGCTGGACATGCACTTGCCGCTGGTTAACGGAATATCCGCGACTGCCGAAATTCTTTCCAGAAGTCCCAAGGCAGGTGTTGTCATGGTCAGCGGCTTGGCGGATGAGGAGTACGTAGTAGAAGCCTTTAAGGCCGGAGTGCGCGGTTATGTCCGAGCCGATGCGGCTCAGACTGATCTTATTCCAGCCGTTCGCGCAGTTGCCGAAGGAAACTCATACGTGAGCCCTTCCATTGCGTCGCAGCTAAACCGCGTGGTCACTTCTTCTTCGAAAGATTGAGCGATATATTCGTGTGGCCGTACGGCCCGGTTATTTTGAAAGGCACGACTTTAACGTGCTGTTTCCTCTTAAAGAATGGGCTGATTGCCTTTACCAGGAATGATTTGAACCCGGTAGTGGCGTCCGCAACGTCGCCCTTGGTAATCAGGACGCCCTGGAGATCGACACGGTGATTGATCAGGCCGAACGTTCCGTCGAGAGTGGCGTGGGCGCCGGGAACTCGAAACGATATCTGCGACAGATGCGCCGTGCCTTGCTCGGCGCTTACTCCGCCGGTAACGTTAGAGAGAACAGTTTGGGGATTTTCTTTGTCCTCCTCTTTATCTCCTTTGATTGCGCTCACGCTCAAGCGAGCCAGCTCGCGCTCAGTTTGTCTATCTGTAAATTTGCTTCCCGCCATTCCGAAACCGCCCTCAATCTTTAGCCGGTGCAGAAACAGTTCAGGACCCGGAGGCAAACCGATACTCCCATATAGTTCGATGTCACCGCTCATCGGCGAGGTAGGCGCGGAAATGAACAAATTCAGAAGATCTTCAATCCGGGCATGTTGCGAAGAGACACCCAGCGAAACGGTCTTGCCCTGAGTGCCTCGCCGGCCGGAAATAGATCCTTTAAAAACAAGGAGTGTGCGATTGAATTCCGTAATGACACGATTGATAGATACGTCGCCGTTTGTTCCGTCGACGACAGCCTGAAATTGGGTATTTAATTGACGCTTGTGGCTCGTATCCGTGACTTGAAAATCCACCACGGTTGCGGTGCCATTTATCGCAATATGACCCAGTGTGCCTCTGAACCCGCCTTTTGAATTGAGCGTTCCGCTGATTGCTTCGAATACAGAAAGATTCGCGTTGTCGTATACGTATTTACCTTGAACCGGAGTTGTGCCGGGTTGCTTCGGATTCCAAGGTCCCCATGAACCTGTGGAGCGAATTTGTCCCGGCGGTTCGGAATTTTGCACGATCAAGCTGTAGGCCACAGGCGTGTTGCTGCCGATATTGTGAAGGGCAAGCTTATTAACGACGATCCGCATTGGAGGCTTAGCGGGACTGTCGGAGAGAAAATCCAGATCCGCGCCATCAGCCAACAACGCGTCGATCACCATGGAAGTACGCGAGTTGGAGTAAGTGAGTGGCATCATTGGGCTCGGCTCTCCGGCCGGTTCCCGCGACGGAACGGTCACATGCAAACCAATTACTTTCACGGTGTTCAGCCGGTGCTGAAACGTAAGTAGATTGGGATAGCTATCTTCTAATACGAGTTTTTGTATGGTAATGAGCGGCCGTTTTTCTTTATGTTTGATGCGGAGAAAACGGATCCCTTGGGCAACGCATCCGGGTGGGAAATAAGTGTTGCGGAAATCCGCCACCGTTACCTGCCGAAGCGACCGCTCCTGCAAAGTATCTATCAGATCCTGCTTCGTAAACGGCCAAGCCAGAGCAAAAACAATCCCGTAGAAGATGATTACGGCTCCGAACGCAAGCGCGATCCAAAACCAGAGCCTGAAGTGGGGATGGCCGTCCGATTCCTGTTCGGAAGAAGCCCTTGCGGCAATGGAAGCCGGCATCGGAAACCTCCTCGCGCTCGTCAAGCGCCTATAAGTAGGGGATTTGATGGAAGAAAAAACGTTTCCGGCAACGAGCAATTATCCTTTGGCAGCCAGCCGTACCGTAAACGGGCGGCATACTGTACTCTATTCATCAAGGTAGTTTTCAGAGGGATAACGCGCACTCCGTGTCGTTGTAACGGATTCGCGCTCCTTTTAGCTTCGGTTTAGTCGAGAGTTGCGAGACACGAGATTTTTAACCTCGGGTTCGGAGGAGCGGCCCGGCATTCTCCGGATATATACAGGACGGATCCTCAGGAAGCGGAATCTCCCGGCATTACTGTGCCTGCTTTGCCTATCCGCTTACAGCGCGCCGCTGCGTCATGTCTTGCTTCTCAACTCTTATCACCAAGGCTACGCCTGGACCGACGATATCGTACGCGGAGCTAGCGAAGTATTGCAGTCGAAAGCGTCGCCAGTCGATATCGATATCGAATATCGCGATTCGCGCCGGCACGAAGAGACAGCGGCCGACTATGCTTTTGCCTTATTTCTGCAGAGCAAATTCGCGCACCTCCAGCCTGACGTAATTCTTGCATCCGACGATCCGGCGGTCGAGTTCCTGTTGCGTTACCGGGAACAGCTTTTTCCCTATGTTCCGATCATATTTTGCGGCGTAAACGAGTATCACGGCAGCAGCGCTTATGTCAGCGCGAATCCGGGTGCTCACCCGTGGTTAGCAGGCGTCCTCGAGCAGATTGACATCGAAAAGACAGTTGAGATCGCGTTACGGCTGCTTCCCCAAACTCATTCAATCGTAACTATAGGCGAAAGAGATGACGTTCATTATGATCGCGATCTGGCGCGCCTTTACCCCAGCCTTCAGGTTCGCCGCATTTCCACCCAAAGACTCACTCTGGATGAGATAGGAGCTCAGGTAACGGCTTTGCCTCGCGACTCAATCGTTCTGCTCAGTGCGTTTTCGCGCGATGTCGCGAAGCGTTTCTTATCGATGAGAGAGAGCGTTAAGTTCGTCTGCGACCGCAGTCCGGTGCCCGTTTTTGGTCTGAACAGGAATTCATTGGGATGGGGCATAGTGGGGGGCAAGCTGAATGACGGCTATGCTCAGGGCGAAGCAGCGGGTGAGATGGCGGTATCCGCATTGAAAGGCGCAAAGCCGAGCGAGCTTGGCATTCGATGGGCAAGTCCGAATCCGTACGAATTCGACTGGGCACAGGTGGTTCGCTGGGGCATTCCAGTCTCTTTGCTGCCGGTAGGAAGCATAATCATCAACCGTCCCAAATCGTTTTATGCGTTACATCCTGTTTGGGTCTGGGGCGCGCTCTGCTTTATTCTTTGCCAAAGCGTGGTCCTCATCCTCCTTCTTGTTCAACAGCGGAGGCGGCAAAACGCCGAAGTTGCCCTCGCGGCCCATGCGGAGCAATTAGCTCGCTCCAATTACATGCTTGAGCAGTTCGCGCAGGTGACCGCGCATGATTTTCAGGAGCCGGTCAGAACTGTCGCCGTTTGCAGCGAGCTTCTTGGCCGGTCGATTCAAGGCACACTCAATCCTGAAGCCGAGCGAGTCTTGGCGTATGCATTAGGCGGCGCTCAGCGGATGTACGCCATGGTTCGCAGCCTCGTGAACTGGGTTAGGGCTCTCGATATTTTGGAGGGGCAGACCCCGAGGTCAGATACGGCTGCCATTCTGAACCAAGTCTTGGAATGTAATCGCAACTTTATCAAACAGACTGGGGCTGTAGTCACGGCGAATTCTTTGCCATCTGTTGATGTCGTACCCGCTCACATATTCCAAATCTGGCATCACCTGCTCGACAACGCTCTGCGGTATCGCAGAGCGGACACGATGCTCCGCATCGTAATCTCCGCAAATCGTACAGGAACGGGATGGCGGTTTTCGGTTGAAGACAATGGTATAGGCATTCCGGCCTCCGCGTATGAACGTATCTTTGGAGTATTCAAGAGTCTGAATCGTACCGACGAATCCCGAATGGGCATGGGACTGGCGATCTGCCGGCGCGTTGTGCATCACTACGGAGGCCGGATCTGGGTTGAATCGCGCCAGAATCAAGGATCAATCTTTTATTTCACTATTCCCGACTGCTCCGAAGGTCGCATATCAAACAGGCGGGGCGATGTCCGCCGCTGATCGGGAAATAATCCGCATCTTAATCGTCGAGGACAATCCGGCGGATGTCTACATCACCCGGCTTGCATTGGCGAAAGAGATGAGCTTCGAGGCGGTTGTTGTAGACGACGGAGCACCGGCCATCACCTATTTGAACGCCGAGCCGCCTTTTGAAGACATTCCGAAACCGGATCTCGTCATTCTCGATTTGAACCTGAAAACAGTAGACGGGCTCCAAGTCTTACGCTGGATTCGCGGGAGGCCAAACCTCATCCGTCTGCCGGTTGTAGTGCTCAGCTCTTTTCCCGCCGATGCGCAGAACGATGCTGCTGCACAGGCAAACTGCTATATCCAAAAACCCGGCAGCCTGGACGAGTACCTGGGGATAGGCCGCACGATTCGCGAGTGCTTCGAAAAATTACAAGAGCTGAGGTGAACTGGTGAGCACCTCTCCTGCGATCATGTCACCAGCATGGCAATCGGCCTCGATTTCGGCACGACAAATAGTTCTATAGCCCTGGCGACCGAAAACGGAGATGTTCAGGTCGCTCGTTTCGGAGATGGAAATGGCCTGACTGAATCGTTGCGCTCACTGCTATACCTGGAGCGAATCCGCGAAGGGCGGCGCTCCACCATCAAATCCTGGGCCGGGCCAGAGGGTATCGCTCACTATCTACGAGGGGAGGAGAAGGGGCGCCTCATCCAGTCGCTCAAATCTTTCCTGGCCAGTCGTAGCCTGCAATCCACCGAGATCTTCGGCAGGCGCTTTCAACTCGAGGACCTGGTTGCGAATGTCGTGCGTGACATCCGAACCAAGGTCGAGCAACAGTTCGGTTTGCCGGTTCGTAGCGCGGTTGTTGGACGCCCCGTGCGCTTTGTAGGAGCGGAATCGCCGGCTGATGATGAATACGCTCTGCAAAGACTGACACGCGCGTTGAATAATGCCGGTTTTGAAGTCCTCAAATTTGAATATGAGCCTGTCGCAGCAGCTTATTATTACGAAGCGTCGCTGGATCATGACGAACTGATCCTGATCGGTGATTTCGGTGGTGGGACAAGCGATTTTTCTCTGCTGCACGTCGGCCCATCCGTCCGGCAGCGAGGCGGACCGAGGGCCGTGCTCGGGAACAGCGGCCTCGCGCTCGCAGGAGATGCTTTCGACGCGAAAATCATTCGTCATTTGGTCTCGCCGGCTCTTGGAGCAGGCTCGTTTCTCGATTCGGCCGGCAAGCTGCTACCGGTCCCTACCTCGATTTACTTCAAACTCGAACGTTGGCATCATCTCTCGTTTTTACGCTCAACAGAAACCTTAAATTTGTTGCAAAGTGTCGCGGCTCAGGCGCTCGAGCCAGACAAACTGAATGCCTTGTTGTATCTGGTGAAGCACGATCTCGGATATCATCTGCATCGGGCCGTCCAGCAAACTAAGGTCGCGCTCTCCCTGGCGGAGCATAGCCGGTTCGAATTCATCGATGGAGATCTGGAGCTACGTGCCGATGTCAACCGCACGGCGTTTGAATCCTGGATCTCCGAAGAATTACTAAGCATTGAACAGCGCGTGGACTCGTTGTTGGCGGAATCCGGGGTATCCGGTGTGGACGTCGACCGGGTTTTTCTCACGGGCGGCTCTTCATTTGTTCCGGCTGTCCGGCGTATCTTCGAAACACGTTTCGGCGTTCACAAAATCCGGACCGGCGACGAGTTTACTTCCGTCGCTCGCGGCTTGGCGTTGCGCTCAATGGATTTAAAATGAACCATCAAGCGTGAAGTATTTTAGTCTGGTTTAAGGATGGCTTCGAAGCCGCGCAGCATCACGGTTGCCGCCTTTTTTCTCGTCTTAGCAGTGTTGCCGGTCCGCATTGCGCGTTGTGCCGATGCGGTGGGAGTAATTGCAACCGCGCTACGCTCAGGACATTTCGAAGAGGCTCTGAAGCTGGCCGACCAAGCGCTTGCAGCTGATCCGGGAAACAGCCGGCTTTTGACACTGCGCGGACTTGCGCTAACAAAAACGGGCAGCGCCACCGAAGCTCTTCGCTCGTTTAACCGAGCGTTAGAAATCTCACCCGGATACATCCCCGCATTGGAGGGGGCTGCTGAATTGGAGTTTAAGAAGAACGATCCCACGGCAATTCAGCACCTCGATGAATTAATCAAGTTGCGACCCGACGATCAGACTGCGCACGCTATGCGTGGCGTGATGGCCTGGAGAGCAGGTGATTGTGCCACAGCCATCCAACATTTCGGCCGAGCGCAGGAGCCGATTGCGTCACAGCCGCCGGCATTGTACGAATATGGCTCCTGCCTGGCAAAGTTGCAGAAGATGGAAGCCGCCGAAAACGTTTTCAAGCGACTTTACCGGCTTGTACCGGATCAGCACCGTCCTGTTTATGCGCTCGCATCGATTCAGATTTCAAATGAACATTATCAGGATGCTATCGAAACTCTGCGGCCGCTCATCTCTCAACAAAACGCAGATGACCGGGGACTACAGCTTGCCTCTACTGCATATGAAGCGCTTGGCAATACGCCGCAGGCAGTGAAAATGTTGCGGCAAGCCATTGTCGCGGCTCCTGGTCGAGAGGATCTATACGTTCAGTTCGCGTCTTTGTGCCTGCAACACAAATCGTTTCAGGTTGGCATCGACATGCTGAACGCAGGGCTGACCAAGCTGCCGCATTCCGCGAAGCTCTATCTCGCCCGCGGGGTAATGTATGTCCAGCAAGGAAATTACGAATCGGCCGACCGGGATTTTGCCACAGCAGAGATTTTTCACGCCCCTGAAGAAACGGGGATCAGTGCACAGGCGCTTTCACAATTACAGGCCAATCACCTGGACGAAGCTTTACAGACAGTGAATAGTCATATCAAACGGTATGGCACTGATTCCTTTCTCTACTACTTGCTCGCCGAGATCCTCACGAAACGGGGCGCGCAGCCAGGCACGGCGGATTTTGCACGCGCGATTGCCGCAGCCCAACATGCCGTTCAATTGAAACCGGATTTTGTTCTGGCTCGGGATGTCTTAAGCAGGTTGTATCTGGATTCTGGAAAGACACAAGAGGCGATTGAGGAGTGCCGTCGCACTCTTTCCATCGATCCGTCCGATGAAACGGCGCTTTACCGGCTTATTCGCGCCCTGAAAGCGACCGGGAAGCAGGCCGATGCAATGGAAATTCCCCGTCTGACAGCACGCTTGACAGAAGCCCGGCGGGCGGCGCAGAAGAAGGAAGCCGATGCCAGCCGATACCGCCTAGTCGAAGAGACACCTTAACAATCGCTCCTGGAGACCAAACTACTTTTTTGGTCTTCTACTCGTCGCGCAGTACTTGCATAGGCTCCACGCTTGCGGCACGCAGCGCCGGCAGCAAAGAAGCAAGTGTTGTCACCCCCAAGATCACCAATACTACAGAAAAGAAAGTTTCTAAATCGGCCGGCGATACGCGATATAGCATTCCCGAAAGAACTCGTGAAAAACCGGCCGCCAGGCACAAGCCGGCTACGCAACCGGCAAGCGAAACAGTCAGCCCTTTCAGCAAAAATCCGGCGACAATCTGAGCTGGCAGAGCGCCGAGAGCAAGCCGTAATCCGACCTCGCGTCTGCGTATCGTGACAAAGTAACTCAGGGTTCCATAGAGCCCGATCGAGGCGAGCGAGACGGCTGTTAGAGCAAACATTGTCAACAAAATTGTACGCAGCCGATTCTCGGCAAAGTTGTCAGAGAGATGTTGGTCCAGCGGGGACATGTCGTAGACAGATCGAGCGGGATCGATGCCGTGGATTTTTTGCCGTAAGGTGCCGGCCATAGCAAGCGGCGCGCCTTGAGTGCGGATCAGAAAGTAAGGACTGGGGAAAGGAGCATTAAGGCACCAGTAAATGGTAGGAACGGGGTCGCGATTGAGGCCCTCTTCACGAGCGTCTCCGACAATACCGCGGATCCGAGCCGGCGGGAGAAAAAGGCTGGAAACAAGCTGCAGATGCTGGCCTATCGCGGGCAAGCCATTTGAATATTTATTGATGAAGCTGCGATTCACGACGGCGCTACCAAAATCCAACGATTCGGGACATCCCTCGCCTGCCAGGAGCGGGATTTTCAAGGTCGCGAAGTAACCTTCGGAAACAAAGCGGCTATCAGCAATAATCCGGCGTTTCGTATCGGCGCGTTCTCTAAATTTGACTTCAGTTTGCGTATCGGCGGGTATCCCAGGCAGATTTCCGGCGGTAGCGGCCGCGCGAACGCCGGGAACGGCACGCAATTCATCCAGCGTGTGATTGATCCGCTGTATGAGCTTCTTATAATCGGCCGTTTCACCCCAGTTCCCGCTAATGCGCAAGACAAGTACATGAGCGGCATCGAAGCCGGGTGACACGCGGCCGAGTTCCTCGAAGCTGCGGAGTAACAGACCGGCTCCAACTAAGAGCGTCACAGCCAGCGCGACCTGAACGCCGACCAGCAGCCACTGTATTGGATTGCGCGCCGAGACCTGAGTCCGGCCCGTGTGCGCAAGATCCCCTGCAATACTGCGGCGTGTGCCTCGAATGGCGGGGAATAGCCCGCTCAGCAGCGCAGCGAGAACGGCGCAGGCGAGTGTGTAGAGCACGATCCGCCAATCGAGCGTGATCTCCTCCACCCGTGGAAGGTTCTTGGCGAGATCGCGGAAAATGTTCGATGCAGCAGCCGCTACAAACAGCCCTAGACCGGCGCCGGCGAGCGTAAGTACCAGACATTCCGTCAGAAGCTGAGCAATCACAGAACCCCGCGAAGCTCCGAGCGAGAAGCGAACGGAGATCTCACGCCCGCGTTCTGTGGTGCGTGCCAGCAGCAATGCGGCAATATTGGTACACGCGATCAGCAGAAGCAGAGAGACGGAGCCGAACAGAACCCATAGAGAACGGCGAACGCCGCCTACGGTATCTTCCTTCAGCGGCTGAATGTCTACGCTCAGATCGGCATCCGTCTTTGGGAACTGCCTTCCCAGTTGGATCTGAACGCGTGACAAATCGGTACGCGCCTGCGCTATCGTTACGCCAGGTTTGAGCCTGCCAATGACCGTGAACCAGGTCGCTTCCCGGCTTTGGGCGTAGGGCGCATCAACGGGGTTGGGGGACCAGACGTCGACATCGTGGTCCGGAAAGCGGAACGAGGCCGGCATAATTCCGACGATGGTGTACGAGTATTTTTCAAGGCGCAGCCGCTTGCCAATCGCGTTCGGGTCCGCATGGAAACGCCGGCGCCAAAAGCGGTCGCTGATCAAAGCAGCGTCGGGGCCGCCGAAGCGTTCTTCTTCGGGTGTAAAGTCGCGCCCCAATGCGGGTGAAATGCCCCAGACCTGGAGAAACCGCGGTGCAACCACCGCTTGCGTTACCTTTTCAGGGAGAGCGCCGGAGGTCTCCGAGACATCTTGAGTATCCCAACCGGAGAGCGCTTGAAATGTCGTGTTCAGCCGGTTCCAGTCTTCCAACCGGACAGGCGCTACAAAGCTGTTCGGATTTTTCGCGCTGCGATCCTTCTGGTACAGCAGCATCAGTTCGTTGCTATGCGGAAATGCCAGCGGCCGTAGCAGAATGGCAT
This sequence comes from Bryobacteraceae bacterium, assembly GCA_036821665.1. GTDB lineage: Bacteria > Acidobacteriota > Terriglobia > Bryobacterales > Bryobacteraceae > Bog-105. The sequence goes on from DAISJE010000001.1 coordinate 13,146, forward strand.
CGAGCGCCGAGAACACCGCGCTGTTTGCGCCGATCCCAAGTGCTAGCGTAAGGATGACCGCAGCCGAAAACGTCGGCGATTTTCGAATCAGGCGAATGCCTGACTTGACGTTCGAGATGGTGTTGTCAATCGTGGCGATCCGGTGCACATCGCGTAACTCCTCTTTGAGTTGCTCGCGGCCGCCGAATTCGAGCATGGCCTCCCGCCGCGCTTGCTCCGGTGTCAGCCCGGCGGCGGTTCCCTCTTCAACAAGCTTCTCGATATGAAAGCGGAGTTCGGAATCGAGCTCTGCTTCGGCAGTCCGCTTTCGCCAGAGGAACCACGCCATATGCCGCCCTTACTGCGCCGTCTGCATGATCAGGCTGACCGCATCCGACAACCGACGCCAATTGGATTCTTCCGCGACGAGTTGCTTGCGGCCTTTTGCGGAGAGCCGGTAGAATTTCGCCTGCCTGCCGTTATCTGATTCGCCCCAATCTGCCTCGAGCCATCCGCGCTTTTCCAGCCGATGTAGCGCGGGATAAAGCGAGCCTTGCTGCACCTGCAGCACTTCTTTTGAAATCTGGCGAATGCGTTGGGAAATACCGTAGCCGTGAACCGGCCCCAGCGCCACGATCTTCAGGATAAGCATGTCCAACGTGCCCTGTAGAAGATCGGATTTTTCGTTCGGCACGAGTTCTCTCTATGTCTTTCTACATATTAAGGCTGGGATATGTAGGATGTCAAGGAGAGAAGTAATTAGTTCTCTTGAGTTTGGATTTTTGGTGGGGCAGATTGTTAATCTGCGGGTCGATTGGCAATCGGCACGATTCCGAACTGAAGTTCGGCACGGCACGCTAAAGACGTGCACCACCCAGTTTGTCGCAGCAGATGTCCAGAATTTGGAAGCCGATTAGCAATCGGCCCACCCAGCAACACGGTCCCAACTTCATCAGAACGGGACGTCGTCGTCGTTCACGCCCATTCCAAAGTCGTCATCGGCAGGCGGTCCGCCTGGGCCTCCTGACCCACCGCGCGACGGCGCGCCACTGCCGCCGGCACGTGCCGCTGCCCGACCACCAGGCTCGGCGCCTCCACCTTCCCCACGCCCGCCAAGCAGAATGACTTCTTCCGCTACAACCTCGGTGGCATACACTTTCTTCCCGTCCTTATCGTCGTAGCTACGCGTCTGCAGCCGTCCTTCGACATAAATTTGCTTTCCTTTCGTCAGGTAGTTTGCGAGATTTTCCTGACGCCAAAGCACTACATTCGTCCAGTTCGTCTCTTCCTTCCACTCATTCGTTTGCTGATCTTTCCAACTCCGTGTTGTCGCCACTGCAAACCGCGTAACAGCGGCTCCCGACGGCGTGAACTTCGTTTCGGCATCACGCCCGAGATTGCCGATCAAAATGACTTTGTTTACACTCCGGGAGGCCATAATCTCTCGAACAGTATCACACAGAAGTCGCGTCCTACTTTGCGGAATGAGAAGTCGACGGTAGCCGCGGCACAGTTCATCAAGTACTAGGAGCCATAGCTCTCCGGAAGAAGGAATTAACCCGGAGTGCCTCACGGGATTTGGTGCATAATGATGAGACCAGCGGGTTCGCCCCTCGGCTCCCGTCTAAAACTTGGGGGAAGAATGGCATCGCGGTTTTTTGAATCGTGTTCGCCGGTTAACAACCTGTCAATCTCCGCCCGCGCAACATTTCGCGCGCGCCCAGTGGTTTTGTGGACACTGCTCCTTTCGCTCTCCGCAGTGCCGGCGACGTCGCAAATACTTTTGAAACCGCCGCGCCCAGGCGATCGAATCACCCCAATGCCTTCCGACATGGCGATTCTGGAATCCGCTGAGAAACGCACCGATATTCCATGCACGGTGACGGACCATGATCCAGAAATTGGCTTTGATTTGCACTTCCACACCGGTTATGAGGTCACTGTCCCGTTGGAACAACTGGCGGGATCGGGCGATTTGCTTACGGTCGTATTCCGTGTCTACCCTCAACACGATCGCCCTCATACCTCGTACTTCGTCCAACACTTTCACGTTCCATCTGTGGCAGATACAGCCAAAGGTGATGCGGTCCTGGACGGCGGCTTCGACGTGGGAGAAGGCACGTATCATGTTGACTGGCTCATGCGGGACCGCGCGGAGCGCATCTGCTCCTCGAATTGGGACATAACCGCCGCGCTTTCGCCTAAGGACAAGCCGATCACCCTTTTCATCGCGCCAAACGAGATCTCTGAAACCGGGGAGCCATTTGCCAGCGATTCCGGGGCCCGACCGATCCATCGAGCCGCAGACAGCTTGAATGTCAAGCTGCTCGTCAATTTCGCTCCCCAAAACTCGCTTTCGGCCTCATTGCAGCGGTCCGACACGGACGCACTCGTCAGCATTCTGAAAGCGATTGAACGCGATCCGCGGATCGGTCATATCTCACTCATCGCTTTCAATATTGGCGAGGAACGCATTGTCTACCGGCAAGATACGGCGGAAACGATAGATTTTCCGGCGCTGGGAAAAGCGCTGGAAAGCATGAAACTGGGAACGATAAACGTCAGTCAGTTGGCGGATAAGCACAGCGACACCGATTTCCTTGAAAATCTGATCCAAAAAGAGGTAGGCACCAGCGGTACTCATCCCGACGCGATTATCTTCGCCGGGCCCAAAACGATGCTGGACGCTAATGTACCCCAGGACGACTTGCGGCGCATCGGAGATATTGAGTGCCCGGTGTTTTACATGAACTACAATCTGAGTCCTCAGACTGTGCCATGGAAGGATTCCATCAGTCACGCGATTCGTCCGTTTAAGGGCACCGAATACACGATTTCACGCCCGCGCGATCTTTGGGTCTCCACTTCGGAAATGGTTAGCCGGATTGTTCGTTCAAAGAGGGAGAAGTCACCCGCTACAGCTTTTGTCGCTCCGTCCAACTAGGCTGCAAGCCCTTGCAGATTCATGGATTCGCGGTAAGCTATAGAAACAGGGGAGAGTTAACTATGAGATGCCGGGTGCTTTGCTTTGGCATTCCTATCTCGGTACTTGTGCTGGCCTTCCAGCTTCAGGCCCAGGGGCCTGATCTGAAGGATTTTAAGAACAATCTGGCTCCTACGGTCGGCTCACCGGAACGCGCGATCGACAAAATGCTCGAAATGGCGCATCCGAAACCCGGGGAGACACTGTATGATCTGGGTTGTGGAGATGGTCGCATCCTGATCGCGGCCGCTGAACGGTATAAGGTAAAAGGAGTAGGAATCGAGATATCAAGCCGCCTGGCGGAAACTGCTGCAGAAAATGTAAAAAAGCACCGCTTGCAGAATGAGGTCAAAATCATTCATGGCAACTTCATGAATACCGATCTCAGCCCGGCCAACGTAGTAACCCTTTATCTTGCGACTACGGCGAATGACACTCTGCGTCCAAACCTCGAACGTTATCTGCGGCCTGATACCCGTGTCGTTTCCTACGATTACCCGATTCCGGGCTGGAAGCCGGTCGAGACCTCGGAGACCGAAGGGCATCAGGGCGCCATTCATACTATCTACCTTTACGAAGTTCCCAATTCTATTAAAAAGTAGGCCCCGGTGAGCCGGAGCTGCGACGTTTTAGGCATCGGCCTGAACGCGACAGATACGCTCCTGCTTGTGCGGGAGTTCCCGCCCTACGCCGGAAAGGTCCCTTTCGAACGTGAGATGTTAAGTCCGGGCGGTCAAGTCGCCACGGCTATCGTCACCTGTGCCCGGCTCGGCTTGCGTGCGAAATACATCGGAACCGTAGGCGACGATCTGCGTGGGCAGATCCAGCGCGAAAGCCTGGAGGGCACCGGCGTAGACATTTCGTCTGTAATCGTGCGTGAAGGATGCCCCAATCAGACTGCGTACATTATTATCGATGAACGCACCGGTGAACGGACCATCCTCTGGCAGCGCGCCGCCTGTTTGCGGCTTTCACCATCGGAGATTCGGAGTGAAGAAATCGCGGGCGCAAAGCTGTTACATATCGATGGCTACGACATCGAGGCAGCCGCCTATGCGGCATCTCTGGCAAGAGAGCGCGGCATACCCGTCTCTCTTGATGTAGATACAATTTACCCCGGGTTTGAACACGTACTCAGGTATGTGGACTACCTGGTGGCGGGCTCGGGATGGCCGGCCAAGTGGACCGGCATATCCGATCCGTTCCAAGCTCTTACTGTGTTGCGGCAGGAATATGGAATGCGCGTGGCAGCCATGACGCTCGGAGAAGAGGGAGCACTCGCTCTTTATGAAGACCGTTGGTTTTACTCCGCAGCATTTGACGTACGCTGCATCGATACCACTGGCGCGGGTGACGTGTTTCACGGGGCGTTCTGTTACGCGATGCTTTCCGGAATGGGAATGCAGGATGCCCTGGATTTCTCAAATGCAGCAGCCGCTCTGAACTGCACGGATATCGGAGCGCGCGGGCACATTCCCTACCGTGCCGAAGTTGAAGATCTCCTTTCAGCCGCCAAGACTGGAACAGTTTGCCGCCGTGAGGCGGTACATATCGCCGAACGCTGCGCGTTCAAACCTGCCCCTGCTTCCGCCGCCGCCAGATGATTCCGCTTCGCGCACTGCTGTTGCGAAACTCGACGCCGGCTATCACTCTGGCGATTATTGCGGTAAACGTTATCTGCTTTTTGTTTGAGATCTCGTTGCCCTATTATCTGCGCGAGCGTTTTATTGCGCATTACGCTCTTATACCTGACCAACTGCGTCTTACCTCTTTTGTAACGTCCATGTTTCTCCATGGTGGATGGCTTCATTTGATCGGCAATATGTGGTTTTTGTGGGTGTTCGGATCGCATATCGAGGATGCGATGGGATCCGCCAAGTTTCTGATCTTCTATTTCATCTCGGGCATTGCGTCGGCCCTCGTGCAAACTTTCACTAATCTGGGCAGCCCCATCCCAACCATCGGAGCCAGCGGCGCCATCGCAGGTGTTATGGGTGCGTTTCTGATCCTGTATCCGCGCGTACGCATAGTCACGCTCATTTTTATTGTCGTGTTCATCACCACAATCGAATTACCCGCGGCCATCATGCTGATCTACTGGTTCGCGCTTCAGGTTGTCAGTGGTCTGGGATCGCTCGCCAGTGTAAGCCACGCCCAGGGAATTGCCTGGTTCGCTCATGTGGGAGGATTTTTGGCGGGCATTCTGCTTGTTCGAGTATTTGCCGGAGATCGCGGGCGCTACCGATATCGTTCGTACTGATCCTTGATGCACGATCCCAACGAGCCATTCGAAAATCTACGTCCGCTTGATGTTCTGGCAATTGCCGCACATCCGGACGATGTAGAACAGACCTGCGGCGGCACGCTGATTCGCATGGCGGAGTCGGGATATCGAACCGGCGTGCTTGACCTGACGGCCGGCGATATGGGTACACGCGGTACTCCAGATATACGAATTGCAGAATCCAAAGTTGCGGCGAGTCATTTGTTGCTCACGTGGCGTCAGAACCTTCGTTGGCCAGATGCCCGGCTTGAAAACCACATTGGTGCCCGTATGACCCTTGCCGGAGTGATTCGCCGCATCCGTCCGAGAACGGTCATCCTTCCTTATTGGACCGGCCGCCACCCGGACCATTACCGCACCGCTGAAATCGGCTATGAAGCGTGCTTCCTTGCCGGACTGCAAAAGCTCGAAGAGGAAACACCGCCGCATCGCCCGTTCAAAATTCTTTACTCGTCGCTGTATGCGAACGTTACTCCTTCCTTTGTGGTCGACATCTCGCGCCAGTTCGATCGCCGTATGGCGGCGCTGCTGAGTTATACCTCGCAGTACGGCGATGCAGAGGAAGGCTCTGCGCTCTTTCCATCACGCGCCGAGATCCGCGAGCGGCTCGCGGGCATTGCCCGTTACTACGGAAATTTGATCGGCGTAAAATACGGGGAACCGTTCGTTATTAAAGAGTGCATGCTAGTGGACGACATAGTAGACATGCACGTCCGTAGCATATAGTTCAAAACGGTCCAGAATCAGAGGGTCGTCCCGTAGTGCTCCTTTTATGCATGTAGCCACAAACATTCTGGTCGTTGGGGCCCTCATCTTTGTGGCGCACGCGTTCACCGGTATTTTTAGTCGGACGCGGGTACCCGATGTTCTCCTTCTCACAATTATCGGGATTCTGCTCGGACCCATCTTGCATCTTGTTACGCCAGAAAACTTCGGCGCAGTCGGACCCGTATTCGCAAGCGTCACTCTGGTGATCATTTTGTTCGAAGCAGGCTTGACCCTGGACTTCGACATTCTGCGAGGGGCCATACGTCCAACCCTCGCCCTGACTCTCACAAATTTCCTTCTGACTATGTTGGGCGTTGGACTAGCGGGTCACTTTCTCCTCCATTTGAACTACAGGCTAACGTTCATGCTGGGCGCGATCATCGGCTCGACATCGCCAGCAGTCATCGTGCCGCTTACCCGCCGTTTGCCGATGGTCGAGTCGACAAAAACGACGCTTTTTCTCGAATCGGCTCTCAGCGATGTTCTCAGTATCGTGGTCGCGATCGGGTTTATGGACAGCTACCGGTTCGGCTCGTTGCGCATCGGGCCGATGATCGGTCAAATTCTGGCCACGCTGATTCTAGCGGGAATTTTTGGCGGTCTCGCAGCCTTTGCATGGTCCGCGCTTCTCCGAAAGATTCGTGGTCTCGAAAACTCAATTTTCACGACACCGGCGTTCGTATTCGTGCTGTTTGGAATCGTTGAGCTACTAGGATTCAGCGGATACGTAGCGGCCGTTGTCTTTGGCGCAGTTTTGGGAAATATCGAAGCGTTTCACCGCATCTCCTGGCTGCAACGCTCGCTACCGCCGGAGCCGATTACGCTCAACGAGCAAGAGCGCAACTTCCTAGCTGAAGTTGTATTCCTGCTCAAGACCTTCTTCTTCATCTATGTAGGTGTTTCCATCAAGTTTACCGACCTTCCGCTCGTTTACATCGCACTCGCGCTCAGCATCTTGATTTTTTTGGTTCGCATACCGGCGGCTTGGATCGGCCTGGGTCGGACGACGCCGGTTCGCGATGCATCTTTCGTAGCGATTATGAGCCCTAAGGGCCTGGCCGCGGTCGTGCTTGCTTCTATGCCGCTCGGCCGGCAACTAACAGGAGGACAGGAGCTACAGTCGGTGACTTACTCGGTTGTATTCATCAGTATCGTGTTCACGTCCGTACTCAGCTTCCTGATTGAACGCACATGGCTCGCCAAGGCCTATGCCTTGCTGTTCCGGCAATTCGGCCGCCCAGTCGCACCGGCACACATGTCCGCCGATGCGAATTGAGCGGAAGTGGCGCACGCTTTTTAGCGTGCCGCGGTGAACTTCAGTTCACCGATGCAAAGAGTGAGATTGCCTTGATACCAGCACTCCCTAGCCCTTTACCAAGTTGTCAATCGCCTTCAGACGCGCCCAGAAATCAGCTAGTAAATCGAGATGTAAAGCGTTAGCACCGTCGGAAAGCGCGCGCTCCGGCCGATCGTGCACTTCGATGAACACGCCTGCAATTCCAACAGCCGTTGCAGCCCTGGCGAGTGGCGCGATGAACTCCGGTTGACCGCTGGATGCAGTTCCGGCAGCTCCGGGAAGTTGAACGCTGTGTGTCGCGTCGAATACAACCGGATAGCCGGTGGCGGCCATGATGGGCAAGCCGCGCATATCAACGACGAGGTTGTTATAGCCAAACGAAGAGCCGCGCTCCGTGAGAATGATGCGTTCGTTTCCTGTGCTGGCAACTTTCTCAGCGGCATTCCGGAAATCCGCCGGTGAAATGAACTGTCCTTTTTTGATATTGACCGCGCAGCCGGTTTTTCCCGCTTCTAAGAGGAGATCCGTTTGCCGGCAGAGAAACGCAGGGATCTGCAAAATGTCCACGACCGCAGCGGCGGGAAAGGCTTGGGCAGGCTCGTGAATATCCGTGAGCACCGAAATGCCGAGCTTACGCACTTCTGCCAGAATGCGCAACCCTTCGACGAGACCGGGACCGCGATAAGAATTGACGCTGCTGCGGTTCGCCTTGTCGAAGGATGCCTTAAAGATGTACGGTCCCACAATGTCACGAATGGCAATTGCCATGCGCAGAACGTGCTCTTCGCTCTCAATGACACACGGCCCGGCAATAAGGGCCACCGGAGCCTGATTGCCGAACGTTAGCTGGGTACGACCTTCACCGACGACAACAACTTTGCTCATTGAGCATGCGAGTATTCGGGAGCTGTTTCCTTCTCGTGACGAGAACGCGATTTCAGCTCTCGTTGTCGCAACGCTGCTTCAAGAAACGCCGTAAAAAGTGGATGCGGTTCCAGCGGCTTCGATTTGAACTCGGGATGGAACTGACACCCGAGATACCAGGGGTGATCCGGCACCTCACAGATTTCCACGTACACGCCATCGGGGGTCTGCCCAGTCAGGCGCATACCGTGCTCAGTCAGAACGTCTTCGAATTCCCGGTTGAATTCATAGCGGTGGCGATGCCGCTCGCTAACTTCGCTCTTGCCGTATGCTTCCGCTGCCAAACTGCCTTGCGCTAACCGGCAAGGATAGGCTCCGAGCCGCATAGTTCCGCCGAGTTCATCCACTCCCTTCAGTTCGCGCAGCTTGAAGATTACACGGTAGGGCGTCGCCGGATTGAATTCCGTAGAATCCGCTTCTGCGAGTCCACAAACATTACGGGCATACTCGATCACCATCGTTTGCATACCGAGGCAGATACCGAAGTATGGAATCCGATCTTCACGCGCGCAGCGGATTGCGTTTAGCATGCCTGTGATGCCGCGCTTCCCGAAACCGCCCGGCACGAGAATACCGTCAAACCGCCGAAGATAGTTCCGGCACTCGGGCCATTCCATCTGTTCCGATTCGATCCATTCAATATTCACGCGCGCCTGGTGCTTGATCCCCGCGTGCAGCAGAGACTCTTTCAGGCTCTTATAGGAATCCTCGTATTCTACGTACTTACCAACCAATCCAATACTCACCTCGCGGATAGGATTGTTCATGCGATCGAGCATTTGGGTCCAGCGCGACAGATTGCGCGGAGCGGCATCTACATGCAGCAAGCGGAGGATAGATTCATCCACGCCTTGATCCGCAAATACAAGAGGTATTTCGTAAACGGAATGAACGTCCTTTGCCGTCACCACGCTGCTGACATCGACATCGCAAAAAAGTGCAATCTTTTCCTTAACTTCCCGCGGAAGCTGGCGCTCCGAACGGCACAGCAGAATATCCGGTTGAATACCGATCGCGCGTAGCTCCTTAACGCTGTGTTGTGTCGGCTTGGTCTTCAGTTCCTGGGCTGCGGCAATCCACGGAACCAAGGTCAAATGTACGAAAAGGGTGTTTTCTCTGCCTTCTTCGTGGCGCATCTGGCGAATGGCTTCAATAAACGGAAGCGATTCGATATCGCCGACCGTGCCACCGATCTCGACAATTGCAATATCCACATCGGCCGCGACTTTGCGGCAGGCAGCCTTGATTTCATTCGTGACATGCGGGATCACCTGGACAGTTTTCCCAAGATAATCGCCACGACGCTCGCGAGCAATGATGTTCTCGTAAATCCGGCCTGATGTGAGATTGTTGCTCTGGGATAGCGGCGCGTGCGTGAAGCGCTCGTAATGACCGAGGTCCAGGTCGGTTTCAGCACCGTCGTCGGTGACAAAAACTTCGCCGTGCTGAAACGGGCTCATCGTCCCCGGATCAATATTGAGATAGGGATCAAATTTCTGCAGGGTGACGCGAAGTCCGCGGCTCTCCAGAAGGCAACCGATCGACGCGGCCGCGATTCCTTTTCCTAACGATGAAACAACTCCACCAGTAATGAAGATGTATTTAGGCATCAACTAAATCCAAATGATCCGGCAATCGCCGAGAAGAGTTGACTTACTCGCTCCAGGTCTTCCGGAGTATCGACTCCCAACGACTCATATTCCGTGTTCACGACGCGAATCCGATAGCCATTTTCGAGCGCTCGCAACTGCTCCAGTCGCTCCGCTTGCTCAAGCGGACCAATCGTCAGATCCGGATATCGCAAAAGGAAATCACGGCGATACACGTACAGTCCGATGTGTTTGAAATAGAGCGGTGGTCCGTTCCGGCAATCACGCTCGTATGGAATCGGACAACGGGAAAAATAGATGGCATCGCCGAGGAGGTTCGTCACCACCTTCACCACGTTCGTATTGACGATATCGGTCGGATCAAAAATCTCTTTCTTAAGTGTTCCCATCGCGACGGTTTCGTCGCCGTGCACGGAGAGAATCGCCGCATCTATCGCCTGGGGATCGATAAGCGGCTCGTCGCCCTGAATATTGACGTACAAAGCGGCGGATTCGGATGAAGCGACTTCGGCGAGACGGTCTGTGCCGGAAGGATGATCGGCCCGAGTCATGCGCACGCGCCCGCCGAACTCTCGAACCACTCCGGCCACGCGCTCATCATCGGTGGCGATCAGCACGTCATCGAGATACCGGGATTGTTTGGCACGTTGCCAGACATGCTGGAGCATGGGTTTGCCGGCGAGAGAAGCGAGAACTTTTCCAGGGAATCGGGAGGAGGCAATTCGGGCGGGAATTATTCCCAAAATCCGCGTCCGCACAACTGAGTGTAGCACGTGAAAAGCGCTATTCAATGACGAATTTTGATTGAAAATTTATCGCCCGGCCGGCTGGCCCTGACCGTCAGGGCATGGCGCATCGTTCACATTGTACGTGGGGATCCTGAGCCGGGCGGGTCCACCGAAACCCGCCCGCATCGCACTCCCAGCTAAAACGTGATCTTCGCGACCAGTATGAGATTCCGTGGATTGCTCGAAAACGCCAGATCCGGCCGGTTGAAGCTCGCGTTCCCGGGCGTTAACATGTTCCGAACACCGGAGGATTGTAGAATGGCCACCAAATTAGGATTTCCTCCATCGACATGGTCGAGGTATCCGCCGGTGAACTGCGGGTGATTGAGCGCATTGCTGAACTCCGCTTGGAATTCAAACCTAACCCGTTCGGTGATCGAGAACCGCTTAATTAGGCTTAGGTCGAGATTATTAGTCGGACGAAGTGGGAGTGTATTTCGCCCAGCGTTCGGAAACGCACCATATCCTGCGACTACGTATTTAGCACTTGGATTGTTTGCTATGTATGCGACGGTCGTGGGATCTCCCATTTGCACTGCAGTCCCTGCTGCGTTGATCGCCGTTACGTCGCTTCCGGTATTGCCTGTCCCGGATGGATTTATAATCGCCCGATCAGGCGCGGGATCACCATTCAGATTCGAATCCAAGGCGCTTTGAACTGTCGCATACTCCGGACTTTCGTATGTATAGATCGGCGCTACCTCCCAGTTTCCGAGCAGATTTTTGAGAAACCAGTTCGGGCTCTGCTTGTAAAGCGGTACGTCATACAGCGCAGTCAACGTTAGGCGTTGCCTGCGATCGAGTGCCGATGAAGAGCGCTCCGGCCTCAAATCTTGAAAGTCCTGCGCGCGTCGCGGGGTCAGAGTCGTGGTGAAGAAATCAGCCGTGCTGTCGTCGATGTTATGGCTCCAGGTATACGCGCCGATTAATTGCAGCCCGTGCGAAAAACGACGGTTCAACTGTAACGCCAAGCCATGATAAACCGAGTTTCCGATGGGCGCGTTTTCAACAATGGCAGCTCCGAAACCGGCCGCGGCGAATGCTGGAAGCTGCGGATCGGCCGGGAAATCTCCCAATGTCCTGGTCAGCCCAGCCAGTTGAGCGGCTGTCGGTTGCGAGAAGAAGGTCGGCAAAGAATTAGCCGCAGTAACCGGGGAGCCTTCATTGATTCGCTGTTGCACATCCAAATGCACGCCACGGGTGCCCAAATAGCGGGCCTCAAACGTATAGTCATTCAAAAATTGGTGCTGGATGCCAAAGTTCCACTGGATTGAGTATGGGAGCTTCTGATCTGGAATATAAGCAGCGGTTGCCGCGCGAGCATCGGCTTGGCTTAGCGGCCCTGTTGCCGTGTTTGGAAGGATCCCGCCGTTTGCCAGGAAATTGGTCTGAATATTTTTCGGATTGAACGTAAGCAGGTCTACCGTTGTACTCAGTTGAGGCGGGAGATCAAGGATTCCGATGTTGTCGTAGAGAACGTCGTAGTTCATGCCGAATCCCGCCCGGATGGACGTCCTGCCACTCTCACCCGGCGAGTACGCCACTCCAATGCGAGGACCGAAGTTCTTATATTGCGGTTGAGGTTTGCTGAAAGTAATCAGACCCGGTACATTCGAAATGCTATTCAGAGGCTGCAGCCTCTCCGAATAAGGGACACTCGTAAATTCCCATCTCAAGCCAAGGTTCAACGTCAAGTGGCGGTTCGCTTTCCACTGGTCGTTCGCATACAGGTAAGTGGAGATCTGATCGCCATAGTAAACGGGATTTCCCAAGCTTCGCTGTGCGACCTGGTCCGGTAGCAGATCGTACAGATAAGATGAAAAATTTGAATACTCGTAATCCCCGCGGCTACGCTGTGTAAACGTTGCCGGAGAGATATATTTCCTGCCGTCAAAACCAAATGTGAATGTATGGGCGCCCTTCGTCCACGTGATGTTGTCTGTAACTTGGTAGGTATTCTGAATTGTGAACTGCGGAGCTTGCTGATCGGGACCAATGGGAAGGTTCAAATCGTAGAACTGTAGATTCGGAAACTGATCCAGTCCGGGAAAACTGAGATCTGGAACGGGGAACTGCTGGTTGAAGCGAAGATAGCCGAGTCTGAGCTCGTTTGTGAGAGTTGGACTGAAGTTATGAAATTCACTGAGCGTCGCGATATACACGCGAGTCGGTTGGAGATCGAAAAACGCCGGCAAGGTTCCCGCCGTATCGATCGTATCTACCTTGTTGTATATGAACCGTCCACGCAATTGATCCCGCTCCGAGATGTTGTAATCAACTGAGCCCACGCCATAATACGCATTCTGATAGTTCGGCGCGGCAACTGGAAAAATTCCAACCGGCACTTGCACAGTGGGCCCGCCTGGGGGACCGACCGTTATATTCGAACTTGCGGTTGCCGCGGGCGGAACATATTTTTGAACCACGCTCAAATTTGTTTGCGAGATGCCCGGAAGAGCGGAAATCTGCGAGTAACCAGCCGCCGTGGGCGCAAGAAGCGCGGAAGTCGGCACTGAAGCCTCGCCGGTCGGGTTGTATTCAAAGAGCGCATAGTAGAACAGCTTGTCTTTCTTAATAGGGCCACCGAACGAGGCTCCTAACCGGCTCTGGTCAAAGCGCGGATTTGTAAAAATCCCGGAGTTGGCGCTCGCTTGGTCTACCGCATTGAAGTTCCGATTCGAGTAGTATTCATAGACGCTGCCGTGAATCTGGTTCGTGCCGCTCTTAATGCTGGTATTGAACTGGCCACCCGAGGAGTGACCGAACTCGGCAGAAAACTGGTTCTGTAGTAACGTGAACTCAGAGACCGCATCATTAGGAACGAATGCGAGTGCGCCAGTCGTCGACTTTTCGTTGTTATCGATGCCTTCGATCGTGAAATTGTTGTTGTAGGGCCTCTGGCCGCCTACCGAAGGGCCTTCTCCGATACCGACTCCGCCGGCATTTGCAACCCCAGCACCCAAGAGCGACAAATTTAGGACGCCGCCGGCCGCGAAACCCGTGATCGGCAGATCCGCCGCCAACCTCGTGCTGAAGTTCGTCTGAATCTGGGCAGTCGATGTGTCAATAGGCTGTTCAGCTTCGACCACAGCCGTCGTCTGGCTCACCTGCGCAACGGAAAGCGTCACGTTCTGCGTGGCAGTCTTGTTCAACTCGATCGCTAGCCCCTTGATCGCGGCGGTTGTAAAACCGGGCGCGCTGATTGTTAAATCGTAGGTTCCAATGGGCAGATTCGTAAAGCGATACTGCCCGTTAGGCTCCGTCTGGTGGGTAGTTCGAACTCCGGTCGATTCGTTCAGTACATCGACTGTAGCTCCGGGAATCACCGCACCCGTAGCATCCATAACACTGCCGAGCAGATCGCCGCTGGTTGATTGCGGCTTAGCAAGGCTGCCGGCTGCAAGAAATATAGCGGTTACCCAGATTGTCGGACATTTCAAAAACCTATTCCAATTCATGTGTCATCCCCATTTGGCCGTAAGCGTAAATATAGGAAAGCATTCGACGCTCCAGTTTGGGAGTTAAGGACGTATAAATCAGAATTTGCCGTCTAAATTGCTTCTAACGACGGTCTAACCCGCTCGGAATCATCGCAGCCTCTAAATCAACTCTCGAAATTACAGACATTTATCGCGTTAGTCGGCAGTCGCTAGATTGGCGCGGGCAGGGCGCCGGTTCGAGATGCAATGCGCGCGAGGATCTCTTTTCAGCAACACGCTGCCGCGGATGCGGCACAACTTTTCCGGTGGGTTAGAAAGATGGATTGCTTCTCTTCTGCTTTTGGAAATCCTGCGATATTGGAATTCACCGGACTGTATTCATTGTCTTCGAATTAGCGTGAGTGCCTGCTGCCTGAAAGCCGGCAGCCTGGGCAACCGGACGCGTGCCGGAATTTCGAATTGCCTCCGCTGCGTACACGTTTCTGGGATTCCAGAGCAACCAGCCGTCGGACCCGAAATCTTGTGCCGCAGCAATCTGTGCGTGGATTTCCTTACTGCCGAACTGGCGCTTGTCGAAGGCGTAATCGGCAAACGCCTGCAACCATGGGCGGAATCGCACCGGGTCAATTTGGGCTCGCTCGGCGGCGCGGTTCAGCGTCAATCGTACAATCTCATACGGATGTTCCACCGGGTTTCGGTAGTTCGGGATTCCGAAGCTGAAACCGGACGGATAAAGCATTGGAGAGATGTAATCCAACACTGCGGCTACATCGTTAATTCTCTGACCGATTCCTGTATCGCCTTTATTCCAACAGATATAACCAAAGACATCTGCCGCGAGAAACACGTTATAGGGAACTAGTTTTTCGCGTGCTTCGGTAAGAAACGCGGTTATCGCTTTGGGCCGCGATTCATCCGTGCTCGGTTGTGAAAACTCGATGCCCTTCGCATCCGGAAAACGGACATAGTCAAACTGGATTTCGTCGAAGCCGGCTTTGGCCGCCTCAACCGCAAGGTCGACATTGTAGCTTCGAACTTCCGGCACGAAAGGATCGCACCACGTCAGGCCCTCGCGATCCTTAAACAGCTTTCCGTCGCGGCGGGCCGCCCAATTGGGACGGGCCGTGCAGAGCATGTTGTCTTTAAAGGTAACGATGCGAGCGATTGTGTAGAGGCCCTGTTGGTGCAGGCGGTCGAGAAGCGCACGAATATCAGACACCGTATTTATTTTTTGTGCACCGATTTCCGCCGCCAGAGGCACCCCTGTCTTGAAGGACAGATATCCCAGATCGCCTTTCACGTCGATCACAACCGCATTGACCGGCGTTGAGTCAGCGAGTTTCAGAACGGGATCACGTACGGAGGCGGTACCGACGCCCCAATATGAAAGATAAACTGCATGCGGGGTAACGGGCTTTAGTTTCAGATTGAGAGGTGTTGAGTCGCGCCGGTCCAAGTTCGTGGCGACCCGGCCGTAGCCGTAAGCCCGAGCCTGTACGATGGTCCCCGCGCCGTCAATCTGAAACTTCCCACGGGAATCGGTGCGCGTGACCTTAGACCCGAGCGTTACGATCGCCCCGATAATGGGCTTACCGGTTTCAGTATCAATAACGGTCCCTGAGAAATTCGACGCAGAGGCAACAAGGCAGGAGATGAGCAGGCAACAGCCGGCACAAAATAGAGAACGCACTTAAACTCGTGCGTTGTAAGGCGCGCGATTCTCAGCCGAGTGGGCGGGGTTCCCGGCTAATTCAATAAGCGGAAAAGCCCGCCCGTTCAAAACCCCGGCGAGCTTCCGGATTCTTCATGAACGTGCTCCAGACGAATCCGGTCCTCAAATTCTCTGCCATCAGCATCGAAATACCGGTATCGATTCCCACGACATCGGTGTCGTACCAGTTCTTCAGCGGGTTAAAGGCATTTACGAAACCATAGTGCGACCAGGCAGCGCCATACTTCGTTCTAATTGTTTTCAGCACTCGTAAAGTACCCTCCGGCATAAAAGGCAGCGACCCAGCAGCCGCGCTGGGCACAACGGTTCCGTCAATCGGGCCGGTCTCCGGCGGTCCTCCCCACACCACGTATCCGTATTCAGAATCGGAGGCAGTGATGCCCCAGAGGTCGTCGCTGTAATCGGGAAACTGCTTGCCGAGTTCGATACAGAAGCGCCTGTGAACATCGGTCGCGATCATCGAATTCTTGAAGTAGTCGGTGTACTTATCACGTTTTCCGCGAAAATCGAACCACGCCTGGGAGTACTGGTTAATAAAAAGCGGCGCGAAGGAACCAATGTAACGAATGCCTTCATATTCGAATGTCATCCGCGTCCAGGCGTCCCATGCCTTGTCAGGAAGCGGATGCGAAAGCGATCCGAGTCCCAGCAGATACATCATCATTAGTTCGCTATAGTAATCCCAGCGATAAGGCAGGAATCCGCTTTCTGGCGACCACCCGTGAGGTAACAAGGTGGTATCTTCCGAAAGCCAGTTCCATTCGACACGCTTGAAGATGTCATACGCCAAGCGCGTGATTTCGGCACTGCGGAAATGCTGCCGGCACGTGAGAATGCCGCAAAGCAGAATGGCTGTATCGATGGAAGATACTTCCGAATCCCAGATTCTTTCGCCCGTATTCAGGTTCGCGAAATGATAATAGAAACCACGATGGTTTGTCATCTGCGTGCCCAGGAATCGCAATGTGTTCAGAACGCGTTCCTTGGCATCTGCGAAAGACACGTAGCCTCGCTCTTGTCCAATACAAATTCCCGTCAGGCCGAAACCGGTGGCCGCAATACTTGCCACCGTACTGTTATCTTTTGTGCGTACGTTGCATCGGTCCTTTACAAGGCCTGTCTTGGGACTGGCTTGCTCCCAAAAAAACTGAAAGGCCGCCTTCTCGAGATCTTCGAGAAGCGCGTCTTCATCGGGCGAAAGTACCGCCACAGAGAATTCAGGCGATACCTTCGGTGTCTGAATTGCCGGCAGAGCTGCCGCCGCTACAAACGGAAGGGAGGCGCTTCGAATGGCTGCCTGCAAGATTGCGCGACGCGAAACTACGGCGCGGTTGTTCTGTTCGTCCTCCACCACCATCAATTTAGACGATCGGGCTCGCGCAAGCCCTCATGAGAATCTGACCGTAGGGGAAGATGACTCGCAAACAGCAGGCAAATCTGGCCGCGGTCGTGCTGGTTCTCTGCATCATAGCCGCGGTTCTGCTCTATATCTTTCGGGGCACGGTCGCGACTACGAAGCCTCTCTCGCTTACAGGCGTGGTTTTGGTCCAGAACGCCGATCCTCGGAAGCAGGCGCCGGTGGCCGATACCAAAGTGACCGCGAGCAATGGCGTCGTAACGGCTGAAACCCATACGGATTCCACCGGTTTGTTCCGGCTCTCT
>DAISJE010000002.1:0-27094 GCA_036821665.1 Bryobacteraceae bacterium
ACACCGCAAACGCAACCAAAACGGAAAGCGCGGAGATAGGTACTCGAACCTGCTCAAAAAAGAACCGGATGCTGAGCGGCAGAGCGAGCCCGAGAACTATGCCGATGCTTCCTCCAGCGAGGCTGATCAGAACCGACTCCACCAGAAATTGCAACAGAACATCTCTGCGCGAAGCGCCCACGGCCATGCGCAAGCCGATTTCTCGTGTTCGTTCCGTAACTGTCACAAGCATGATGTTCATAATGCCGATTCCGGATATCACCAGCGCGATTGCCGAGACGATGATTAGGACAATCGTAAGAATGGAAGCGATCTTGTCGGCTGTTTCGAGAATGGCGCTCAGGTTTTGCACGTTATATTTTGTGCCGGGCCGGTGACGTCTCTCCAAAATTTCGTTAACCTCTTGCGTGACCGTAGGCACATCGGCGGCATTACGGACTTCTATGTAAACCGGGTTGATCCGCTCATACTCCATGAAATACTTCATGACGGTGATCGGGATCAGGATAGTGTCGTCTGTGATCTCACCCTGGCCCATCGTGCTCGTCTTTTCACGGAAAGTACCGATGACGGTGAACTGGAGCTGGCTGATTTTAATTACCTGCCCTAAAGCCGCGTCCTGACTGCCAAACATCCGTATCGCCAACTTGTCGATAAGCATTGCCACGTGCTCTCGCAGCGTCATGTCACTCTGATCGAATGGCCGGCCGGCCAGAACGACTAAATTGCGAACACGGGCGTACTGATCGTCTACGCCGTCAACCGTTACCACGCGGACTTTGCCATTCACGACGATATGCTCGTGCGTGTTCATGACCGCCGAAGCAGCCACAATAGTGCTTCCCAATTCGTCGCGGATGGCCTGAACATCGGCGAGCTTAACAAAATCAGCTTCTACTTGAGCCAGGTTCTCGCCTCCGGCTTCGTAGTCGGCATAGACAAGATTTGAACCTATCCCGCGGATCTGATCGAGAATGAGATTTTTACCGGCCAGAGAAATCGTGACCACGAGAATGACCGAGGCATTCCCGATGATGAGCCCGAGCGCGGTCAGGAAGGTGCGCAGGCGGTTCGCCCGCAGCGCCTGCAGGCTAAAGTTAACCGCCTCGGTAATATTCATCTAATACAAATTAGACGCCACCCGCCTGCTTGAGTAGACGTAGAGCTTCTTGCTTGGGCGGATCGTCGACCGTAAGTGAGGCTTGCACGTACTTTTCCAGCAGGTTTCTAGCTTCGTCCAAATTTCGGTTCTGTTTGATGTAGATCTTCGCTTGCGCAAACCAGACGCGAGGCGAATTCGGTGCGACACGCTGCGCTTGCTGGAACACAGCATCGCTCTCATGCGTCCGCCCTTGATTGGCCAGGAATTTGGCGAGTTCGATTAACTGACCCACACTGCGCGGAGCCACCGCGATCGCCTGCCGGAGCTGCTCTTCGGCCCGTGGGTATTCTTTGCGTTTTTGAGCGAGCCGCGACTTTTCAGAGAAGCCTTCCGGCGGATCGATCGATGCAACCTGATTGGCAATCTGAGCAGCTTTGTCGAAGCCGCCCCCCAAAAACCCAGGCGCTTCCAGGTAGTAATCAAACAAATCACTGAGTGCTTCGCTGTTTTTTGGATTCAACTGAACGGAGCGTTCAAAGGCTTCACGTGCTTTAGCGGCGAATGCGGGCGCCAATATCATATTGGAGGTTTCGGCGCGCCGGCCCAAAGCGCGTCCGAGCCAATCTACGTATTCGGCATTCTGGGGAACTGCTTCGGTGGCTCGTTGCAAGTACTCGGTTGATTTCTTAAAATCGCCGAGCATGAAATAGTCACGGCCCATGAGAAAGGTGGCAGCCGGTTCAAAACTCTTTTTATCGAGCAGGGCAAGGGAACCTTCGTAGTCGGTATGCTGATACAATTCTTCAGCCCTGGATAGATTCGGTGTTGCTAGCGATGCGCCAGACAAGGCCATCGCCACCCCGAGCAACCCCGCCAACCAAACCCCTGACATAAAAAGCCTCCTACAAGTATCCATCAAACGTCCTTTATCCCCCGCCTGTTCAACAAGATGCTGCGCGAATGAACGAAGTTGCGAAACTCTCGCCCCGCACTTTTTTACGCGTATTTGCTATTCATTTCGGCTCACGCAAGCGGCAATAAATTGCGAGAGTGGTAGGCTGCTTAACGGTGGGGCGGCACTACCACCGAACGGTATAGTAGTTTTAGGCTGAGTTTTAAAACGCGGAAAGAAAGGTAACAAGAATGGTCTTTGCCCAATTGCGACGTTTAGTTCTCTCAGGCGGTTTCTTTCTCCTGGTGGCGGCCGGTAGCGCTTGGGCCCAGACCACCACATTAGAGGGACAAGTGAAGGGGCCCGATGGCCAGCCCTATAAAGGTGCGGTCATCAACCTCACGCGTACAGACATCAAAGGCCACTATACCGTCAAATCGGACAAGAAAGGCCATTGGCTTTACACCGGGTTGCCTTACGGGAAATACGACATTACCTGCTCCATTAACGGCCAGGTTGTGGACAAGGTGAACGGTGTCCAATCGAAATACGGCGAATCGACGGAAGTCGATTTCAACGCGCAGAAAGCGGCACAGGCGCAAGCGGCTGCCCAGGCAGCTAACGAGAACGGCCAGTTAACCCAGGAACAACAACGCGGGATGTCGGCGGAACAGAAGAAGCAATACGAAGAGCAGCTAAAGAAGAACACCGAAACGATTAAAAAGAATAAGGCGTTGAACGACACCTACAATGCTGCCCAGACTGCGTTGAAGGCCGCACCGGCCGAGACGGATCCCGCTAAGAAGGCTGCCGACTATAACACGGCAATCGACAACCTGAACAAGGCAGCACAGATAGATGCCAACCAGGTGGCGATTTGGGACAGCCTGGGTGAGGCTTATACCGGGCTGGCCGGCACGCAAACCGGGGACGAAAAAAACAAGTCATACGATTCGGCCATTGACGCTTACAAAAAGAGCCTGGCTATAAAGCCTGACGACGCGGCGGTTTACAACCAGATTGGTAATCTCTACGGGGCTGAGAAGAAGATGCCCGAAGCGACGGAAGCATTGAATAAGGCCGCTCAGTTGGATCCTTCCATGGCGGCGAAAGCCTATTTCAATATGGGCGCGAATATGGTGAATGGCGGCCATCCGGCGGAAGCAGCCGATTTTTTCAAGAAGGCGACAGACGCAGACCCCAACTACGCCGAAGCCTGGTATCAATATGGCAGCTTGCTCATGATGAAGGGCTCCGTGGACCCCAAAACCGGCCAGCAAACCTATCCGCCCGATACCGCAACTGCGCTAAAGAAGTACCTCGAACTGCAGCCAAACGGCAAGCATGCCCAGGAAGCGACTGCGATGTTGCAGGCGATGGGCGAAAAGGTTCAGACCAACATCAAGGTGCCCGGCGCAAACAAGAAGAAGTAACGGGATTTGTTGCATCAAATGGTCAGGAGGCGGCGGGCTCCTGACCGTGTCTTACTAAAATGATCCGCGCACTTGTAGAACTCCTGATCACGATCGTTCTTGCGATGGCAGCGCGCGCCATACTCAGGAGCGTTTTTCAGGGAATCGCCGGCGGACCCTCGACTGCTTTTCCTCGCGGGCAACAGCCCGATCAGCAGAATACAAAAACTGCCCAGCAGTCCCCTCCGCAAAAAGGCAACGAACTGCACAAAGATCCGGTTTGTGGTACGTACGTGGCAGAATCGACGGCCTACCGGCGTCAGGTTAGCGGACAAACTTTCTATTACTGTTCGGAAACCTGTAAGGAGAAGCACGCGTTAGTGGCACGGTAATAGGCACCGCGGCGACCGATCTCCTGCTGAACGGATTTCCTGCGATAAAGACGTATTTACGTAGTCGCGTATTAATTTGGTTTCAAGACGATCTTGATGCAGTCATCTTGTTTATCCCGAAACATAGCGAAACCTTCGGGCGCTTGTTCTAGCGGCATTTGGTGCGTAATCACAAAACTTGGGTCGATTTCCCCGTTTTGGATGCGTTCGAGGAGCGGCTTCAGGTATCGGTGGACGTGGCACTGGCCGGTTTTGATGGTTAAAGATCGATTCATCATCGACCCGGCGGGAAACTTGTCGATAAACCCTCCGTATACGCCGATAACGGATACCGTTCCGCCGTTTCGGCACGCCATGATCGCTTCACGGAGCGCGATGGGCCGATCCGTTTCGAGCTTGACCGCTTGCTTAGCCTTATCGTAGGCGCCGAACAACCCGGGCGCGTGCGCCTCCATGCCGACTGCATCGATACAAGCGTCCGGTCCGCGACCTCCCGTCATTTCTTTCAGCGCCGGCAATAAATCGGTTTCCTCATAATTGATCGTTTCTGCCCCTACCTTCTCGCGCGCCATGCGAAGCCGCTCGGAGAAACGGTCAATGCCGATCACTCGTTCAGCTCCGAGCAGAAATGCGCTTTTCATCGCGAACTGGCCTACCGGTCCGCAACCCCAGACCGCAATCGTGTCTCCGGGCTGAATATCGCAAAGGTCGGCACCCATGTAACCGGTCGGAAAAATGTCGGAGAGAAACAGCACCTGCTCATCCGTCAATCCCTCCGGAACTTTGAGCGGGCCTACGTCAGCGAATGGGACACGCGCATATTCGGCCTGGCCGCCTGCGTAGCCGCCGAGAAGGTGCGAATAACCGAAGATGCCCGCTGGCGAGTGGCCCCACATCTTTTCGGCCATCCACGCATTGGGGTTGGAATTTTCACAAAGGGAGAACAGTTTGTTTTGGCAAAAAAAGCAGTTGCCGCAGGCAATCGGAAAGGGTACGACCACGCGGTCGCCTTTTTTTAATTTCTGCACCGAGTGGCCCACTTCGACGACCTCGCCCATAAACTCATGGCCGAGCACGTCGCCGCTCTCCATGGTTGGAACGAAGCCGTTGTAGAGATGGAGATCGGAACCGCAGATAGCGGTCGATGTAATTCGGACAATGGCGTCGCTTTGGTTCAGAATTTTAGGGTCAGGAACAGTTTCGACGCTCAGGTGTTCCTTGCCGATCCAACAATTTGCCCTCACGCTTTCTCCTTTCGAATAACTCTATGCAGAGGCAGCCGAACTCAGTCCTTTATCTGCATTCGGATACTCCTCCGGGGGACGCGCTGCGTGCATGCCCCGGTGAATGCTCGCGTCGGATTTGACCACTTCGCCAGTTTCCATGAGCTGTTTCAGATTGTGTAGAGCGATGTTGACATGTTGCTCCGGCAGCAAACCGAAAAGTTTCCCCAATGTCGCGCCCATGCCGCCGGGCTGAATTTTAACGGTCACCTTGGTTCCCCGCTGTCCGGCGGCAGGTTCGAACCGCACCTGCCCGGAATGCGGTACTGAAGAGGTTAGAGAATGCCACGCGATCCGGGAATTCGGCTGATCGTCGGTTATTTCCGCATCCCACTCCACATTACGCCCGGCAGTCAGGGCAAGTTTCCAATGCGAGCGGGCGCTGTCGATTACTTGAACCCTCTCCAGCCGCTCGAAGATTTCGGGAAAGCGGCTGAAGTCCCGCCAAAAGCCATAGATCTCGTCCGCAGTGCGCGCGATTGTGATTGAACCGGTAATCGCTGCTGCCTCTCGGCGAGAATTTCGCTCATTTCTTGTTCGCGTAAGTTGCACTGCGCAAGCGAGGTCAGCAACAGTAACACCGGCTACCGCGGCGGTAGCAGCTACCGCCCTGGTATGACGTGTCCGGCGGGAAGTCATTGCCTTTGCCAGTGAGGAAAGGTCGAGAAGGTCTCCCGCAAACCGTGCCCAGAGCCATTTGGACGCTTTCGACTGTGAAAGGACACCGATTCCGGCGCCAATTTCGCGGGCTCCATAAATGCGCAGAATTTTTCCGGTTTTACTATCGTGCCTTACGCCGATGAGGCTCGCCATTGCTTTGGGTGCGACAACTTCCGCCAGCCCCAGCCCAATGCTGAACCATCCTAAGCCCTTGACAAGTTGTGTCGGCATACGCTGCTCTCCGGCCATAGAACTCCATTCTGTCCAGGCACATTCCACCTGGAACTTACACGTTTCTGAACGCCCGCGCTCACGGCTATTTGACGCAGAATCTCTTCCGATATCTCTTCAGGCGGCATTCGCAATTTGACGCGCGAAAAAATGCGGGTCTATGGAGGTGAATTTCTATTTCGGTAGGGCGCGCCACTCGCCCTGCCGGCAAGAAACCCGAATAAGAGCAGGACTAATAGACCGTAATTCGTCCGCTTCTGGAAGAGCGGCCCAGCCGTTTGGACTGCTTCGCCCGTTCGGAATGGCCGAGCAGAAGCGAATGCTCGGGCGGCTGGGTGCAACTCCGGCGCAAAAACGGGCACCGAATGTGGGTACTCGGATACCTGAGATTGGATGGGGGTGGAGAGGTTCGCAACTGCTTGAGTATCCCGTCGGGTGGCTCCGGCCGACTTTTGTTTGGCATCTGCGTAGACGCGAGTAAACTCGGCGCCAAAAAAGAAAATCTGTGCCGAATAATAAATCCACACGACAACGGCTACCACCGACCCGGCAGCCCCATAAGTCGATCCAATGCTGGCCTTACCGAGATAAATACCGAGGAGCAACTTGCCGATCGCAAATAGGAGCGCTGTGCCGATCGCGCCCACGGCTACATCACGGAAAGCGATCTTTACGCTCGGCACATACTTAAACATCAGCGCAAATAGCACGGCGATAACCGCAAACGACACCACGGAGTTGATGGTCTGAAGCACCGGCGGGGGCAGGGGAAGAAGCGCTCCAAAACCGCGCCCTATGTACGCTAGAACCGTACTCAATACAAGAGATACGAGTAAGAGGAAACCTACGGATAACACCATGCCGAACGAAAACAGGCGTTCTTTGAGCATGGCTTTCAACCCGGAAGTGCTCTGCTTTGGAGCGTCCCACATGATGTTGAGCGCGTCCTGCAATTCCATAAAGACTCCGGAAGCGCCAAACAGCAGAGTGATAAACGCAACGACAGTCGAAAGAATTCCGGATGATGGTTTCTGTGCATTTTTCAGGAGCGTTTTGACCGTTTCTGCGCCGTGATTGCCGACTAGTTGTCCGGCTTGATCGACGAGTGCCCGCTGGGCGCTTTCGTGCCCAAAAATCAACGCGATTAACGCCGTGATTAGCAGCAATAAAGGGGCCGCAGACAGGATGCTGTAGAAAGCGACCGAAGCTCCAAGTCTCGGCGCGTGATGATTGTTCCAGCGGGAATACGTCTCCTTCGCAAACCACACGATCGTCTTTCTTGACACAGCGGGCTGCCTTTCGAGTTCGTTCGATATCTAAGATCGATATCGATGTTTCATAGACTTTCAGCGTCGCCAGATGTGTCAGCGAATCATCCGCTGAGGCGACCTGTGCAGCGGCGCAATCATTCGCGGACGCTGAAGGAATCCATTAAACGCATGGCGCAACTTGTTTAGGCACTCAAGACACGCAAAATGTCCGCAGTGCTGATGTTTGCAGAGGCCGGTGTAAATTACTCTAAACCGCGGTCTTTCGCGTGCGGGGCGCGTTTCTTTTTATCGGTTTCCTGTTCTTCTCAATGCGAAGCTTCCATGCTGTACGTAGAGCCCCGGTCAGTACATCTTCATTAGCGTTTGCTAGGCGGATGTGGGTCATACCCATTCGACCCCAGCCGCCTGCAATGGGCGAAAATACGTCGGGCAACTCTTCGACAAAAGCAGCCTGCTGTTTCGGTGTCAGCATCAGGTTGCCATAGCCTTTGTTCTCGGAAGCGAGCGTGGCGAAGATTCTTCCACCTACACGAAAATCCGGCGACCCCATGTGCGAGCCCTCTTCCGCACCCTCCAGACCCAAAGCAATCCTTCGAAAATCAGTCGCTGTCATGAAACACTCTTATTATCGATTTTTGTCCGAAAGAGTGAGGCAAGGGCAAGGCGGCGCGCGAAATTCCAGGAACAGTGAAGGGCGCAGAGTGCGCGCGGAGACTCGCAAGACGGTTTCGGTGTAACCGGTTTCCGGGCGCTATTATGGGGGTGGCTTGGGCACACAGACCGTACCATCGAGGCCTGTAGAACGGGGAAAAAAAGTCAGAACGTGGGCAATTTTTATTGCCGCGAATCTGATTTCGCTCGCCTGCCTGGCTTGGGTACTCAACGGGGCCGGCCTGCAGCATATCTTGGGCGAAGTCCGGCACATGCGCTGGAACTGGGTTTGCGCAGCGGTTGCTTGCGACATCTGCGTTTACCTGCTTCAGAGTTGGCGATGGAAATTGCTTCTCGCGCCTATCGGCCGTGTTCCGTTCCTATACGCTGTTGAAGCAATTTATGTCGGTCTTTTTGCAAATGAAATTTTGCCGTTTCGGGCCGGAGAACTGATTCGCTGTTTCCTTCTCTCAAAATCTACTCGAATTCCTCTGTCCGTAACGTTTGCGTCGGCTGTAATAGAGCGCTTGTTCGATGGCATATGGCTGATGGCTTGCTTTTTCTTTACGCTCCACTTAGGTGAACTTCCCGGCGTCTTGCTGAAGGGCGGCTATATCCTCGGCGGCCTGATTGTGATCTGTGGAATTGTCCTGGGTTGGGGCATGTATAACCACAAGCAGTCGCTCGGTCCCGTATTTGGGATCAAGTGGCCGCGCTGGTTCAATACGCTTATCGCAGACCTGCACCTTATTGGCCACTCGCGCTATTTATATTTTGCGTTTTTTATCAGCGGCGCTTATATGCTGGCGCAGGTTCTTCCCATATACGCGCTTGTCAAGGCGAATAGCCTGGACGTCCCTTGGACAGCCTCTTTCACCATGATGGTCTTGCTTCGGCTCAGCAGTGTCGTGCCGCAGGCGCCCGGCAATTTGGGATCCTTCAACTGGGTTGCGGCTAAAACGCTCATGACGTTCGGGCTGCGGCCCGCGCATGCCAAACGGTTCTCGCTCATTCTTTGGGCTGTGATGACCCTTCCTCTGGTGGTAATCGGCTTCGTAGCCGTTGCTTTGGAAGGCATCAATATGAGCCACCTGCATAAAGAAGCAACAGCGGCGGCGCAGGATCAGAAGAAAAGCCGCTAGAATAGTGACACGGGGTTCGGCCGTGTTTGCCCTGCTCTTACTCGCACTTTACGCCGCGCCAGCCCACGATCTGCAATCGGCTGGTCTGCAGTCGGCTGGATTGCAGGCGTTAGATCATCAGGACTACGCGCAAGCGGAACAGATCTTCTCCAAGCTGGCTGAATCGGATTCGAAGGATTATGCCGCGCTATTCAACCTTGCGCTTGCCGAAACAGGGCTCAAAAAAAATAGCGAAGCAGCCGAACATTACAAGCAAGTTCTGGCTCTGAAACCCGGACTCTATGAAGCCGAGTTGAATCTTGGCATTCTGGATCTTCGCAATCACAAAGCGGCCGATGCGATACCGTTGTTGCGGGAGGCGGTAAAACAAAAACCCAATCAGGCTCGACCGCAACGGTATTTAGGCGATGCCCTTCTTGAGAGCGGAGATTTCGAAGGAGCGGCGGGAGCATTTCGCGCAGCGCTCATGGCGGACCCGAAGCTTGCTACCGCTGAACTGGGCTTGGGCCAAACGCTTTTGCGCCAAGAGAAAGTAGAAGACGCCCTACAGCATTACCGCCAGGCTGTGGCTCTCGATTCGAATCTGAAGTCTTACTTGCTGGAAGCAGCCCTGGCTCTTTCGAAAGCGAATCATTCAGATGAAGCGATTGATTTGCTGAAAGAGTTCCCGAACGATGCCGGCGCGCGCGAGGAGATGGGCAGGTTATATTTAGCGGCAAAGAAGCCGGCCGATGCAGTGGCGCAGTTTCAGGCAGCGGTTGCCATTTCCCCGACGCCCGCAAATCAGCTAGCGCTGGCAACGGCTTATTTGCGCAATAATCAGCCGGATGCCGCAGCCCCAATTCTCAATGCTGCGCTAGCCTCGAATCCAAAGGATTATGATTTGCGCATGGCAGTCGGCCGCATCCAGCGCGACAAACACGACTATGCCGCCGCCGCTACGCAGTTTGTGGAAGCCGCCCGCCTGAAGCCGGATGCGGTGGAAGCGTGGAATGAAGCGGCCAATGCCCTCGTGTTGTCCGAACAATATCCGCAGGCATTAGCCGCGCTGGATCAGGTCCATAAACTGAATGCGGACTCCGCCGGCGACTTCTACTACCGCGCGATTATTTTCGATAAACTGCACCAAGTGAAACCGGCCTTGGCCAGTTATCAAAGATTTCTTGCGATGAGTCAGGGCAAATTTCCCGACCAGGAATTCATTGCCCGTCAACGCAGCAGGATTCTCGAAAAGGAGGCCAATCGATGAAGCTGTTCATCAGTCCGGCAACAATAGCCGGGATGAGTTTAGCGATCGTTACATTCGTTTCGTCGGGTTACGCGCAATCCTTTGTCGCAGAGCTTAAAACTATGGAACACGATCCGGCCAAGCGCTCAGAGAAAGCCCTGGCCTTGGCGGATTCGGCATTCGATAACGCGCGCGACTATTACGTTAAGGGCGATTACAACAAGGGCGATGCGCAATTAGAGAACATGACAAATGCGCTGAATTTCTGTGTCGAATCCTTACAACAGGCGCGAAAAGCCAAATACTACAAGAAAGCCGAGTTGAAGGTAGCCCTCCTCCAGCGCCGGATGGAGAGCCTGCTGGACGATATAGACGTTCAGGAACGCGGTTGGGCTGAGCAGACGGGCCGCACACTGGATCAAATCCACGATAAGCTGCTGGCCGGAGTTATGAAGAAATGAAGCTTGTCGCCGCGATCTGTGCGGCTGCCTGTGTGCTCCCGGCCTTGGTTGCGCAAGATCGGGATTTCCTAACTCCGAATGAGGTCGAGCAAATACGCCAGGCGCAGGACCCGAACGACCGGCTTGTCCTGTATGTTCACTTTGCCAAGCAGCGGATGGATCTTGTAGAGCAGTATCTGGCAAAAGATAAGCCGGGGCGCAGTATCTTTATCCATGACGCGCTGGACGATTACAGCAATATCATTGAAGCAATCGATTCCGTGTCGGACGATGCGCTGCTCCACAAGCATCCCGTGGATAAAGGCATTATTGCCGTGCTTGGCGCCGAGAAGGACTTTCTTGCGCAGCTAAATAAGATTCAGGATAGCCAACCGAGAGATATGGACCGCTATAAATTTGTACTTCAGCAGGCCATCGATACTACAAGCGACAGTCACGATATGTCCATGGAGGATTCCGGAAAGCGGGCGGCCGCGGTACAGGCCGAGGATGCCAAGGAAACCAAGCAGCGCGAATCCATGATGTCAGCCAAGGAAGTCAACGATAGGAAGAAGTCCGCGGAAGCACAGGACCAGCCAAAGAAAAAGATTCCGACTCTTTACAGGCCCGGTGAAAAGCCCCAACAGCCTCCGAACTAGCTCTGCCAGGCACGGCTGTCGTAAATTGGAGGCAGAGGCTCTGCTTCTTGGCTCACCATCACCACGATCATTCCGCGCATCGTACCGGTTGGATTCTGTGGTTTTCTTTAGCCGCAACGCTCGCGTTTACCGGTTTTGAAGTCTATGCCGGCCTTTGGTCGCAAAGTCTGGCTCTCCTTTCAGATGCGGGCCATAACTTCACCGATGCCCTTGCTCTGCTGTTAGCGGCCGTCGGGTTCTATTTGCAAGACAAACCGGCGAATCATGTAAAAACATACGGCTATCACCGCGCGGGCGTTATCGCGGCGTTCGTGAATGCCGCCACACTCGTCGTCATCTCCCTTTTTATCTTCTGGGAGGCAGCCTGGAGGTTCATCCATCCTGAACCGGTGAACGATCGTGTCATGTTGTGGGTCGCTGCGCTTGCTCTCATGGTGAATGGCGTGATCATGCTGGCGCTAAATCGGGGGCAGAAGGATGATCTCAATCTGCGAGCGGCCTTTATTCACATGCTGGGTGACGCGCTCGGCGCGGTTGCCATTATCGTTGGCGCGATCGTCATTCGCTTTACAAATTGGACATATGTCGATCCTCTTCTCTCTATTGCGATCGGCCTCTTGATCGTTTATACGGCCTGGGATGTCATTCGCGAGTCGCTGAATATTCTGCTTGAGGGATCACCGCGCGGCGTGGATCTGGTAAATGTTACGGATGCGATGTCTGAGATAGAAGGCGTCCTGGATGTGCACGACTTGCATATATGGAGCTTGGGCTCGAAGACACATGCCCTTAGCTCACACGTCCTGATAGAAGATATGCCGCCTTCGGCGAGCGAACGCATTCTCAAGCGGCTGAATGAAGTGCTGTGCGGGTTTGGCATTCACCACACGACAATCCAGTTTGAGCATGTTCCCTGCGTTCTGTCGGACAGCGGCTGCCGTATGACGGCTAACGATGGCCATACGCATACACCCGGGCACCAGCACTAATCCCGCAAATTCATAAAAAATCTTTCCACCAACTGTCGATTTTGAGGATCTCGTCCGTCGTCTTACCAGGAGAGATGAAAACATGCAGTATTTATTACTGATCTACGAAAATGAACAGCGTTTTGCGGCCGGGTATCCAAAGGACGATCTCAATGAGTACCGGGCCTTTGGTCAAAAACACGCGGGCGTGATTAGAGGCGGCAACGCACTGCAGCCAACCGGCACGGCGAAAACCGTTCGTATTCGCAACGGGCAGACGGTCAATACCGATGGTCCGTTTGCGGAGACAAAAGAGCAGCTCGGCGGTTACTACCTGGTGGAAGCGAGCAGTGTGGAGGAAGCTGCCGCAATAGCCGCGGGTATTCCAGCGGCCCGCTATGGCTCGGTCGAAGTGCGGCCGATTATGGTGTTCTCTTAAGACGAAGCGAAAGGAAAAGACAAGATGAACAACATGACTGATCGCGTTTCGTCGCCACTCTTGACGGCCGAAGAGCGCCAAATGGCCGCGGCTTATTTAACGCGGACACAAGATTGCCTGCTCGATGCTGTAGCGGATCTCACGGATTGGCAATGGCACTTCAAACCCGCGGCCGACCGGTGGTCGATCGCGGAGATTCTGGAGCACCTGGTTATTGTTGAGGGCCGTGTGCATGCGGTGGTGGCGGCCATGCCCGAAGCACCGTCCGTGGATGGGGATCGACAGAACGCGGAGGTGGAGCGAATCATACTAACGGAAGTCCCGCGCCGTTCTCCGAAGGTCCAGGCTCCACCCCATCTTTGCCCGTCTCAAGACAAGAGTCCCGCGGAATTACTGAAGTGTTTTGTGCAGAGCCGCGCGGCCACGACAGAGCTTGTGGAGTCGGCTCCCGCTTTACGAGGGCATGTCGTTCCGCACCCGATCCTAGGTCTTTGGGACGGTTATCAGTGGATTATGGCGGTGGCCGCGCATACCGCCCGTCATACGGAGCAGATCAGGGAGGTGAAAGGCGATACGAGGTTTTCGCAAGCGCTCACCACCTGCTCCGGTTCGCTACACTGAAACGCTATGCGTTACATGATGCTGATCTACAGCCGCGAGGACGATTCCGCGAGCCCCGAGCAGCTTCGGCAGGTTGCCGCCGCACACGGTGTCGTTATGGGGGAAGCGGCGCGGCGCGGTATTCTCTGTGCCGCGGAACCACTTGCAGTTTCTTCGACTGCTACTACGGTGCGAATCGACGGAGACCGCATTCTCCTGACCGACGGCCCCTTCGTTGAAACGAAAGAACAATTGGCCGGGTACTACATTCTCGATTGCAACGACCTCGACGAAGCGCTGGAGTGGGCGGCCAGGATCCCAACAGGCTGTCAGGGCGCGCCCGGAGCAATCGAGGTGCGCCCTATTCGGGAGATTCAGAAATCCGCCGGACCGAATGGATGAACTTCGTGCCACCATTGAGTCGGTATTCCGCCGGGAGTCGGGTCGCATTGTCGCGAGCCTGATCCGCTTCTCACATTCTTTCGATTTGGCGGAAGAGGCAATGCAAGATGCCTTCGCAGCCGCGCTGGGTCACTGGGGTGCAAAGGGCATTCCCGAAAATCCGGCGGCGTGGCTTACCGCGGCTGCGCAACGCAAGCTCATCGATTATTTGCGGCGTGGGCGTACAGAACGCATCCACGAAGATCACCTGCGATATGAGAGCAGTACTTCAACACGCCAGCAAGACTTGGACTTGGAGATGAGCTTTGCTGTGAAAGACGATCGCCTCAGCTTGATCTTCACCTGTTGTCACCCCGCGTTGAATAAAGAAGCGCAAGTGGCTCTCACGCTTCGCACTCTCGGCGGACTCAGTACGCCGGAGATCGCGCGCGCCTTTTTTGTCCCGGAAGGGACGCTGGCGCAGCGCCTTGTCCGTGCCAAACGCAAAATTCAACAAGCGCGTATTCCTTATGAGGTGCCAAGCGCTGAAGCACTGCCGGAACGCCTGTCGGCTGTGCAGACGGTTCTATATCTAATTTTTAACGAGGGTTATCTTGCAAGTTCGGGTGACAGCCTCGTTCGCCGCGAACTGTGCACGGAAGCGATTCGCCTGACGCGTATTCTTTGTGAGCTGATGCCTGAGTCTGAAAGTCTCGGGTTACTTGCGCTGATGCTGCTGCATGATTCGCGCCGGGGAGCACGCGTAAGTATCGGTGGGGAGTTGGTTCCCCTAGAGGAGCAGCATCGAGGGCTCTGGAACCAGGAGCAAATAGCCGAGGGAATCCAGCTTCTCGAAAGCGCGTTATCTCGTCATGAGGTTGGACCGTACCAATTGCAAGCCGCCATTGTGGCCGTGCACGCCGAAGCTAAGACGGCCGCCGAGACAGATTGGAATCAGATCGCAGCGCTCTACCGGGAACTTGCAAAAGTACAGCCATCGACGGCAGTCGCGCTGAATCACGCCGTGGCGGTCGCAATGAGCGAGGGCCTCGAGCGGGGGCTCGCCCTGATCGATGCAGTCGGCTCCTGCGAAGGGCTTGATTCGTACTACATGTATCACGCTGCCCGCGCCGATCTACTGCGCCGCTTGCTCCGAAAGGCCGAAGCTCTCGACGCATACCGGCGCGCGCTTTCGCTGACCACAAACGCCGTTGAGCGCCGGTATCTGCGCCGCAGGATCGGCGAGGTTCTGGAAATACCGCCAATAGGTGGCGCTGAATTGAACGGCCAGACCCAGTAATATGGTGATGTTGTATGGCAGAGAGCACAGAACACTTGCAAGATTTCCCCATTCCGCAAGCCACTTTCTCGTTTCTCGTTGAATCGATTCTCATGCAGACGCAGATGCAACTCGGGTTGCTGCGTATGGGCGACAAAGACGATAAGGACGAAGCGGTTGAACCTAGTTTGCCGCTGGCTCGTCATTCGATCGATATGCTTGCCGTCCTGCAGGAGAAGACACGTGGCAACCTAACGATGGACGAAGCGCGGCTGCTCGAAAACGGGTTGACGGAACTTCGCTTTCGGTACGTTCAGGTTGCCGATGAAGTAAAGCGCAGGAGAGAGCCAGAGAAGCGCGCGGAAACGGATGAGAAGAAGAAAGACGACGATCGGCCTTTGATCATCACCGCCGATGGCGGAAAAGGATCAAAAACCGAGTAGATGCTCGATCAGTTCGAGCACGCGTCCATTTTGGTGCTCGGCTCGGGAACCAGCGTTGGTGTGCCGATGATTGGCTGCAGATGTGCAGTATGCGGCTCCAGCGATCCGCGCGATAAGCGTCTTCGCCCGTCCGTCCTGCTTTGTTTGGGCGAAAAACGAATTCTGATCGACACATCTCCGGATTTTCGGTATCAGGCGCTTCGCTTTCGTATTTCGCGTCTGGATGCCATTCTATACACACATTCCCATGCCGATCACATTCTAGGGTTGGATGATGTTAGGCCGTTTAACTTTATGCAACGGAATGACATACCAATCTACGCATCAGCCGAATCGCTGGCGGTGATCGAGCGGACGTTTCAATACGTTTTCGATGCGTCTCCTAGCCAGTCCAGCCGCCCGCGTTTGACACCACACCTCTTTGATGACGAACCGATAGACATCGCGGGGATCTCGATCTTGCCTATTCGTATTCGCCATGGAAGAGGAACAGCGCACGGGTTTAAATTCGGCGATTGCGCTTATTTGACCGATCACAGCGAGATTCCGGCCGACAGCCTGGAGAAGCTGACCGGGCTCGATGTTCTCTTTCTCGACGCTCTACGCCATAATCCGCACCCCACCCATTCGACGGTCGAAGAATCCTTGCGGACCGTGGAGCGCCTTCAGCCTCGCCGGGCTTATTTTACTCATATCTCCCATGATTTGCTTCATGCCACGACGCAGGAGAGGCTGCCCGCTAATGTTCATCTGGCGTACGACGGACTTGACATCCCGATCGGAAGGGCAGACGTTCGATGAGTACGAGCGTGTTCCGCTCGCTTGAAGATGCGCGAGGCAACTTTGGCCCATGCGCTCTTGCTATCGGAAATTTCGACGGCGTACACATCGGTCATCAGGTGCTTATCCGGGAATCGGTGCAATTTGCGGCGCAGAAACACATCACCCCCGCGGTACTGACGTTCGATCCGCATCCGACGGCGGTTGTAGCTCCCGACCGCATGCCGCAGATGATTTGTACTCTCGATCAGCGCTTAAAACTGCTTAGGCGATTCGGAGCTGAAAGAATTTTAGTTTTGCCTTTCACGTCGGAACTCGCACGGCTTTCCCCGGAAGAATTTGTAGTGCAAGTTCTCAGCGGCGTCTTGCAAACCAGGGGCGTTTTCGTCGGCGATAACTTCCGGTTCGGATACAAGCAGGCGGGCACGCCGGATGTGCTGCGATCGCTTGGCGAAAAATATAGTTTCGCGACTGAATTCATTCATCCCGTACGTTATCGGAACGAAGTCGTGTCTAGCTCTTCTATACGTACGTACCTTTCATCCGGTAATGTTGCACGGGCCGGGCGTTTATTAGGCCATTGCTTTACGCTGGAAGGCCCGGTCATCGGAGGACACGGAATTGGCAGTAAACAAACGGTTCCGACTTTGAATCTCAGGCCCGTGCAGAACCAAGTAACTCCGCGTGGCGTATACATCACGGAAACAACCGACCGAACCGGACGCTGCTGGCCATCGATTACAAACGTCGGGGTTCGCCCTACATTTGGCGGGGAAGAACTGACGATCGAGACTTACCTGCTCGCTGCACTGACGGGGACATCGCCCGAATGGATTCAGGTTCAGTTCCGCCGCTTCGTGCGTCCCGAACGCCGTTTTCCGGATCCGGCGGCCTTGATAGAGCAGATCCTCAAGGATGTGGCGCAAGCCCGGAAATACTGGCGTCGCCTATCCAAACACATCTGAGCGGCACGGCGTCTAAGTGCATGCTTTCGCTATACTGAGGGTTCGAAACCCACCTCCCGTATCAAAGGAACTCTCGTATGCAGCTTTCTGAAGGCAAGATCAAGCACTTGAATGCGCTCTCAAACAAGAAGGGCGTCATCGCGGCAGCGGCTATGGATCAACGCGGCAGCTTACGGAAGACTATCGCCAAGGCCAAGAACGTACCGGAAGATCAGATAAGCGACGACATGATGAGTGAGTTCAAGGTCGCCGTCTCAAAAGTTCTGACTCCGCACGCAAGCGCCATTCTGCTCGATCCGGAATTTGGTATTCCCGCAGCAAAAGCAAGGTCGAAGAATGCCGGTCTGCTGCTTGCTTATGAAGAGAGCGGCTACGACAACACGAAGCCGGGCCGCTTGCCCGATCTCCTTCCTCATCTTTCCGTCAAGCGGATCAAGGAACTCGGCGGTGATGCGGTCAAGATTCTCATTTACTACACTCCGTTCGAGAAGCAGGCAGTGAACGATATCAAGCACGCGTTCATTGAACGTATCGGCGCGGAATGCGAGTACTACCAGATTCCATTTTTCTTGGAATTTGTCGGTTACGACCCGCAAGGCGGCGATGAGAAAGGTTTTGAATTCGCCAAGAAGAAGCCGGAAGTGGTCATTAAATCGATGCAGGAATTCGGCAAGGCTCAATACAACGTCGACGTATTAAAGGTAGAAATTCCGATCAATGCCGAATTTGTACAGGGCAGCGCCGTGTTCAAAGGCCAGGCTGCTTACTCGCGCAAGGAAGCACTCGATTACTTCCGGAAAGCAGCCGAGATCGCGGAGAAGCCGTTCATCTATCTCAGCGCCGGCGTCAGTAATCCGCAGTTTGTAGAATCACTCAACATGGCGGCTGAAGCGGGCACAGACTACTCCGGTGTCTTGTGCGGCCGCGCTACCTGGAAGGATGGCGTTCCGGTTTACGCGAAACAGGGCGTCAAGGCTTTGGAGGACTGGCTTTCGAGCGAAGGCGTCAAAAACATCAATGCGGTGAATGATGCCATTCAATCCGCGAAACCTTGGTATGCCAAAGCCGGCGTGCCCGTTACAGCCTAACCGCGTACAGATGCGCCGCGGCGCCTACCTTCTTCGTCATGAATTTCGCCTCTATCCCGGAAGCAATCGAGGATTTTCGCCAGGGCAAAATCCTTGTGGTTGTTGACGATGAGGATCGCGAAAACGAAGGCGATTTGACGATTGCGGCGGAAAAGATCACGCCCGAAGCAATCAATTTCATGGCAACCCACGGTCGTGGTCTGATCTGCCTCTCCCTCGATGCGGACACGTGCAAACGGCTGGATCTCCAGCCCATGTCCGCCGTGAACACGGCGCGTTTCGGTACCGCGTTTTGCGAAGCCGTGGATGCGGCCGAAGGAGTCACCACCGGTATCTCTGCTTATGACCGGGCGCATACAATTCGCGTTGCTATGGATTCGCGCAGCCGTCCGCAAGATCTGGCGCGGCCCGGTCATGTCTTTCCACTTCGTGCTCGGCCTGGCGGCGTTTTAGTTCGCTCGGGTCAAACGGAAGCGGCAGTGGATTTGGCGCGCCTCGCAGGCCTCTCTCCCGGGGGCGTGATCTGCGAGATTATGAATGCCGATGGGACGATGGCGCGCGTGCCGCAACTCCTCGAGTTCTGCCGCAGTTATGGCTTTAAGATGATTTCGGTTGCCGATCTCATTCGTTATCGCCTCCAGAATGAGAGATTCGTAGAACGTGACGCCTCCGGTAAGATACGCACGAAATACGGCGAGTTTCAAATCATTCGTTACGTAAGCAGATTGGATAATGAAGCCCACATCGCTCTGTTGCACGGGGATATCGCAGATAAACGAGACGTGCTTGTGCGAGTGCATTCGCATTGCGTCTATGGCGACGTGTTTCACTCAATTGACTGCGATTGCCACGAGCTTATCTCGGCGGCTCTGGACTCCATCGCAAAGGCAGGTTGCGGCGTCCTGCTTTATTTGCACCAGACCGGGCCAGGCGTAGAGGCTGCCTGGCACGATGGCGACCATGAACTCCTGATACACGGCCGCAACCAATCGAGCTTTCTCCCTTCGGAGCGGCACCAACCCGTTCAGCACACAGCCGGGCTGGGGGCCCAGATTCTTTCCGATCTGGGGTTGTCCACTATCCGCCTGCTGACCAATCATCCCCGCAAAGTGGTGGGTCTCGAAGGGTTTGGCATACAAATCACGGAACAAGTAGCTTTCCCGGCTCGGTTAGCGGTCCCTACAGAAAGTACAATTGCGGGTTGATGCCCGTTCCATTCCGGCTTCCAAAGTTCTACCCGATTCTTGATACCTTCAGTCTTTCCCAACATAAGTGTGCCGTAATACCGGCCGCCGCGGCGCTCCTGGACGCAGGCGTTAGCATTTTGCAATATCGCCATAAGGAAAATTGGACGCAGACCCAATTCGATGAAGCAAAACATATTGCCGGGCTCTGCGAAAAATCAGGAGTTTTGTTCGTACTGAACGATCGCGCCGATTACGCGCGCTTGCTGCGGGTAGCGCTGCACGTTGGACAAAAGGACCTGCCACCGGTGGCTTGCCGAATGGTGATCAGCGACGAAGTGATGGGCTTTTCTACACATAATCACCTTCAACTGACGCGCGCCAACGAAGAACCGGTGGAATATCTCTCGATCGGTCCGATTTTCGAAACAAGCTCGAAAGTAAATCCCGATTCTGTCATAGGCATTGAGGGTTTGCGCAAGTTACGTCCGCTGACAGCTAAACCGTTGGTTGCAATTGGTGGTATTAAGCTCGAGAATGCATTGGATGTTCTGGCAGCGGGAGCCAATTCTGTTGCCGTGATTTCGGCGCTCCTTCCGGAAGAATGCACTCGAAAGAGCTTGCGACGGCGTGCCGAGGAGTGGCTGCAGTGGCTCGCCGTAGGAGCGAAGTAAAAACGCTCTTTTTCGCTGTGTCACGATAGCGATTGATGGCGACGTTTCCAATAAAGGCCGTACTACTAGCCACGCCTATTGTGGTTGCATTCTGCTCTCTCGCGGCTGCTCAACAGCCACCGCAACTGCGCTTACCCGATACCGTCGCTCCCAAGAGCTATCACGTACACCTCACGCTCGATCCCGGCAAAGATGATTTCAGTGGCCATATAGCTATTCAGATTGTTATCAGAGAACGTACCAACTTGATCTGGTTGAATGGCGCCGGTATCTCGATTAGCAAGGCATCGCTTAAAGCGGGTAGCCAGAGCATGTCCGCTAAACCCATTGCCGGCGGTACCGATTTTGTCGGCTTGCAGTTCGATGCGCAAGTGCCGGCTGGACCGGCGGAACTGCAGATTCAATATACCGGCAAAGTGCGCCAGCACGACAGCTCTGGCGTCTTCCACATGGCGGAAAACGGCAACGACTATCTTTTTACCCAGTTCGAATCTACCGACGCCCGCGGCGCATTTCCGTGCTTCGACGAACCTTCGTATAAAGTACCGTGGCAGTTGACGCTAGACGTTCCAAAGCAAGACGACGCGGTTAGCAATACGCCCATAGTAAAGAACGCGGTGGAGGGTGATCGCAAAGTATATACGTTTAAAGAGACGAAGCCGCTTCCGAGTTATCTGATCGCTTTCGCTGTCGGCCAATTTGATTTCGTGCCCGCCGGTTACGCCGGAAAAAATCATGTTCCGGTCCGCATTATTACACCCAAAGGACACGCGGATGAAGCGAAGTATGCTGCTGAGATAACCGCAACGATCCTTACGCGTCTGGAGAATTACTTCGGAATCCCTTACCCCTATGAGAAATCCGACCAGGTAGCAATCCCATCCACTTTCGGATTCGGAGCGATGGAAAACGCCGGAATGGTCACTTATGGGCAGACTATTTTGTTGGCAAATCCGGAGCGGGACACAGTCGCCCGCCAGCGCGAATGTGCTTCCGTAGAAGCTCATGAGCTTGCCCATCAATGGGTCGGCGACCTGGTGACCACCGCTTGGTGGAACGATATATGGCTGAATGAAGCGTTTGCTTCCTGGATGGAACAGAAGATTCTTGCGGAGTGGAAACCGGAATGGCATACCCGCGTTGAGGATGTAAACAGCAAGCTGGGCGCGGAGGCAGAAGACAGCCTTGTATCAGCACGGAAGATTCGCCAGGAAATCAAAACGAAGGACGACATCAGCAACGCCTTCGACGCGATTACTTACCAGAAAGGCGCGGCGGTCATTGGAATGTTCGAAAACTGGGTGGGACCGCAAGAGTTTCGCAAAGGCGTGCATTCCTACTTAATGAAATATGCATTCCGCAATGCGACTGCGCCCGAGTTTCTGGATGCTATCGGCTCGGCGACAAAGAAGGATGTTACGCAGCCTTTCTCGACATTTCTGAACCAGGCCGGCGTTCCACTTGTCTCTGTCAGTCTGGATTGCCGGCAAAATACGCCAACGCTGCATATCGAACAGCAGCGCTTTCTTCCGCTGGGATCGAAGGGCTCAGCGGACCAGCTTTGGCAGATTCCTGTTTGTGTCCGTTACGGGACCGGAGATATGGGTGAAAGCGCCTGCGAATTAATTGCAAAACCGAAAGTGGATTGGGCACTGAAGACAAAGAGCTGCCCTGCCTGGGTGCAAGCGAACGACAATGCTGTCGGATATTATCGCGTCGATTACGAGCACGGTCTCCTGGGGAATTTAACAAAAGGCGATGTCGATCGGCGTTTATCGGCTGCCGAGCGCGTCGACTTCATTGGTAATGCGAGAGCACTTGCCGGGGCAGGGAAGCTCGATGCCGCAGACTCGTTAGGGCTCGTGGAGGTATTTCATTCGGACCCTGAGCGTTATGTTGTCGAGGGTGCGCTGGCGCTTGCGCTGCAGCCGCGCCTTCACCTCGTGCCCGAAGATCTAAAACCGAACTATAAACGGTTTTTGCAAAAGAATTTCGGACAGCGTGCCCACGTGCTGGGCTGGGTTCCGAGGCCCGGAGAACCCGATCATGTGAGACTATTGCGGCCGACACTGGTTCCTGCTATCGCGATGTATGGCGGCGATACGCAACTCGCCAAAGAAGGCCGCGGTCTTGCAGAAAAATGGCTTCAGGACCGCAACAGCGTAGATCCAAATATGGTCTCTGCCGTATTGGACACCGCTGCCTACTATGGCGACAAGGCGCTCTTTGAGAAATTTCTAGCGCAGTACAAAGAGACCAAAGACCGGCAGGAGCGCGCACGCATCCTTCGTGCCTTGGGCTTTTTCCGTGATCCGGACGTCATCCAGACAGCCGAGCAGGCTGTACTTGCCGGAGAAATTCCGATGGTGCAAGGCGGTGGCCGTTTACTTTTAACTGCCGGTCAAGGCTCAGCCAAAAGCCGCCATATGCCGTTACGTTTTGTGAAGGCACACTATGACCAAATTCTGAAAGAGCGTCCCACGGGTGGTGGCTTTGATTTTGCCGGAGAGCTGCCGCGTGTTGGCCAATCTTATTGCGATGCACAGTCCCGGGACGCCCTCAAAGACTTCTTCGAATCGCGAGTGGATGAGTTAACAGGTGCTCCGCGCACATTGTCGCAAGTCCTGGAAAGTATCGATGTCTGCATTGCTCAGAAAAAGGCGGAGCAGCCAAGCGTAGATGCGTTTTTGAAGAAATTCTGAGCTGAGAATTTTCAACACGACGAAAGTAATTAGTAGCCGGCTTAGCGGCAACTCGCGTTATTAGCCGTCGGAATCGCTAGGAATGAAATAGTCGCCGGCGCGAGCGTGACCTGCCCCGAATTGATTGGCACACCGGTAAATGACGGAATTCCGTCATCGGCGTCGAGCTTCAATTCATTTCCATTCAGTTGGACGTGGGTGTCCTCCAGGTTCGGGGTCGAGGGTGCGGACAACGTATAGCTCTGTGCCGGCGTCCTGAGTTTAACCGAGTGCGATGCCTTTCGGTCTGCATTGATCGCCAAAAGCGCTATGCCGCCGGGCTGTCCGCGAAGGCAGTGAGCGTAGAGATGCAAGCTCGGTGCAGGCGAAGCGCCAGGATCGAGCACGGTCGTGCCCATGAACTTCCGCCATAGCAGTGCCGCCCAAAAATTAGGCCGCGGAGCCAGGGTGTTCTCATCCAGCAGGCCATAATCGCTCGAAGCAAGCGTGTTATGCATGTTGACCTGCACGCCACGCTTGGACATACTCCCGAGTTGATCGAGGTAGCGGAACGTATCGAGGAACGTGGAGGCCCAGGAATCGCCGCCGCAGGCTGCCTGGGCTGTTTCAGTGATCCACAGGGGTTTGCCTGGATCGAATCGATCGCGAAGACCGGCATAAAATGCCTCGATACGATCCACTCGCGAGAGCCACGCCTCCGAAAGCGCCGCGCCGGCAGTTGTGGTTGCTGAGGCCCCCATTGCCGCACACCGTTTTGAAACGGCTCCGTAGGAATGATACGAGAAGACGTCGAACACGGGTCCGGTGGCTTTCAGCAGATCTTCTGTCTTCAACTCGTGGATCGAAGGGGGCGCCAACGAGATTCCCTCGCCGACTGAACCAGGACCGAGGAACACGATTTCAGGAGCAGTCTCTTTGAGAAACGGACGGAACACGGCGATATCACGCGCGTAGGCTGCTGCGTCGTAGCCCTTCGGTGCGCCACCCATCGCCGCAAAAGTAGGCTCGTTCATGAACTCGGCTGCAGCGATGCTTCCGCCGATCGATTTAGTATACGCAAGAAACTGGCGCGCCTGATCTGGAGTCCAAACGCCCGCGGCATTGCGAGTTCCCGGGCTTGTGGCAAAGGATGTGACGATCTTGGCATCCACCGCGTGAGCAAAATCGACCACGCCTTTCCATTGCTGCCTTGTTAGCACCCCGTTAAAGCCTTTAGGCGGGGTCTTCGGTGCGGGCTTATCGGAATTCTGAAAATATGTGGTGTTCGCCCAGGTCCCGCTGACACGCACGTAAGCCGGACCCAGCGCCGCTGCCAGCTTACGCAAACGGGTGTTGCTCAGATCGATGGGCGGCCGATATTGATACAGATCCGGACTCATCCCTGCAGGCTGATTCGAGCCGGATGCCCGAGCGGCTGCCTGCGTCTTCAGAAGGGCGTCCACTTCCTTATATGGCTTCCAAAATCTGCCGCCGGTGACTTCCACCATTTCGATGTTGTACGACTGGAAACGGTCATCGACTGTGCCGATGCGCGGCATATTTTCCGGTGCGATAACGCCCGTGGATGATGAAGTTTCGGGCGTCCTTGAACACGCGACTCCGAGCATTAGCAGGGCTGCACTTATACCTAGTCCAATGTATCCGGTTTCCCTCATGCCGCATCTCCATTCTGCAGGTCTATCTCGCCGCCCAGAATTATACTCAAGTGTGCGAGCGTAACTGTGCTGGAATTATTCAACAAGAGAGATGAGCTGTGGGCCATCGGCTTGTCCCGCTCCAGCCGCATCTGGAAACCGTGATCGTGGGGCGCTCGGTTGCCTCCCCGACTGGTACTTCCTCTATTCGGGTTCCTATGGGCGTGGTGTTAGCCGTTGCCGCTTATGGGAACAGCACGCCCTTCCGTCAGGCCGTTACGCCGATTCGTCCTGAGGTCGCTAATGCTCCCTGGCTCAGCTTCAGGATTCGACACGATCGAAAGAAGGCTCCGAAACTCTATAACTGCCTAAGTCAATGACATTGGCCGCCGTGAGCTGCGCCGGACGCCTCGCCCGGCTTGCTCCAGTCCTAAAGCCCTTCAGTGGGTTCGAGTCGCCTTGAACTTCCCGTCGTAAGTCTGGAACGCCCATGTTCCGGTGAGCGCTTCGCCCTCGAGTTGGCCTTTCAGTGTCAATGTGCCGGGCCCGGCTTCCTCAGACTCGATGGGAAATTCCAGATTCAACTTCCCGTCCGCAAATGTTCCCTGGACCTTGGCCTTATCCCAGGTGCCCGTGACTTTTTCGGCTTGCTGCTGAAAATTGGCGTCAATCTCACGGTCGCCGCCTTCAGTCTCCAGAACAAAATGCCACTTGCCCGAGATGTTACTGCTTGTTTGGGCCTTGCTTTTCGGGATGAACAAACCGAACGATAGAACGATTGCCAGCAGTACGAAAAACTTCATTGATATTCCTTCCGTTCGTCACATCTTACACTTCTGTCGTAAGGCATCGCTGCAGGGTCTTAATGCTGCCATGCGGCCTCCGCGCCTTCACCGGGAAACGGCCAATTCTTATCCAAAAGCAATTGCTTTTCACGCACCTGTTTCGGAACATTGTCGATTTTCAGATTCTCTAGAAAATGCACGCCGGTCTTGCCCGCAACGGCGATATCCAGGTCACCGTCTCCATCCAAATCCTGAACAATAAATTGAGTGCCTGCGGCTGCGGTGCCATTGACGGAAATTGGATAGCGCGTGAACTTGCCGGTTTTGCGGTCAATTTTGTAATAGTACAGGACCAGGGGATCATAAGAGCCGGGGTC
The DNA here is from genome assembly GCA_036821665.1 of Bryobacteraceae bacterium. Taxonomy (GTDB): domain Bacteria; phylum Acidobacteriota; class Terriglobia; order Bryobacterales; family Bryobacteraceae; genus Bog-105. Next base: position 25,663 of record DAISJE010000002.1, read on the forward strand.
GTTGCCATTGTGGCCGCGGTACCGCTTGCCGGCTACCAATTCCATTTGGCCATCGCCATCGATATCGACCAGTTTCAAAGCGTGTACCTGTGAGAACGATTCATCAATGACGTGCTTTTCCCAAGTGCGGTTACTGTCTGCCCCCTTCTGTTCAAGCCAGTACAACCCGTAGCTGTGACCGCGTCCGTAAATGAGATCCATCTTGCCGTCGTTGTTGACGTCATATCCAATAATGGGAAACCCGGTTTCTCCCAGGTTCCAGTCGGCGTGCCATTCCCATTTGTCCTGATTTGCGTCAATATTCTTGAACCAGCCGAACGGCGTCAAAAGATCTACTTTTCCGTCGCCGTCAATATCGGCCATGCCAATTCCGTGGCCATCCTGGTCGTGCCCGCCGGGGCGGTGCACTTTCGGCTCCGGACCTGAGAAATCAACCCAAATAACACCCGACCGTCCATAGTGCGCCAGCGCGAGATCGGGTTTGCCGTCGCCGTTGAGATCAGCCATCCAGCCTCCTTCTGTCTCAATCGTGTGGGTGATGAGGTGCCGCTGCCACATCACACCGGGCTTTTTCGGGTTTTCATACCACCAGAGGCCGTCGGTCATCCAGCCGACGGTGACGACGTCCGGGGCGCCATCGTGATTGACGTCGACCGGCCACTCCCCGCAGTCGGACACAAACTCTCCGGTGATCTCCACTGTCCGGAATTGGTGTCGTTTCCAGTCACCGCCTTGCTGTCCGGGATTTTCGTACCAATATGCCCCGCTAAGCAGATCGGGCCGTCCATCATTATTCATGTCGATCACCGAAATGCCCTCTGCATGATCGGTGCCGAGCCGGTGAGCGAAAAACGTCGTCTGCGAAACGCCGTACGGCCCAACCCCCCGTTCTTTATTCAATTGTCCGCTTGCTATGTATGCTCCGGTTCCAATTACAGCCACACATGTGCAGATTACGAGTCTTCTGTTCATAGAATCCGATCAACTTCGGCAGTGCTTACAGTCTAATCTGTAGCTTTGGCAGTATTGACGCCGTTTTAGCGCGGCATACACGAAAGGAATTGCGACGGAAGCCGGAACAAACGCTTGACTTCCTGCTTCCAAGAAAATTTTACATGCACCCTCTCCGCGCGAGACGAGAGCTTGCAACCATTGTTCTTCTTAGCGTTGTTTGCCTTCCATCCTGCCTGGTGCGCAGGCGCGTCGTTCCGAAGCCCGGCGCCACGAAGCATGAAACGCGGCCGCTCCTGACCGCGACCAAAGAGGAGCTCATCCAGCGGATCCACATCATTTCCGATCCGATCGTTTCGTTCACGATGAAGGCTGACATGTCGCCATCCGTGGGAAGCCTGTATGGCGGCCAGGTTACCGACTATGCGACGATCACTGGCTACGTTCTGTTCTTGCGCCCCGATAACATTCGTGTAATCGG
>DAISJE010000003.1:0-4916 GCA_036821665.1 Bryobacteraceae bacterium
TATCCAACAGAAGCCGCAAGTGGAATGGGCGCTTTCCATGCTGCAGAATCGCCTTAGTGAAGAAACCATGCGGAACCTTAACAGGCGAGTAGACATCGAACATCAACCGGTCGAAAAGGTGGTGAAAGAGTTTCTCGCGACGCAGCCCTGACCCGCATGATTAACAAACTCGTCATTGAAAATCTGAAGCATCGCTGGGTTCGGACGCTGCTTTCGGCTCTAGTCGTCGGAGTTCAGGTGATGTCGATCCTGACGTTAATCGGCTTAAGTCATGGCTTGCTGGAGCAATCCGCCCAGCGTGCGAAAGGTACCGGCGCGGATATTTTTTTAAAGCCGGATACGCATGGAACATTCTCGTTTTCACAGGCGCAAATCAATGAGAGGTTCGTGCCTTTCGTAGCGAAACAAGCGCACGTTGCGCAGGCGGTGGGCGTGCTTTCGGTTCCGATAGAAGTTGTCAACACCCTGAATGGCGTTAATTTTCCGGAATTTGAAAAGCTGAATGGCGGCATTCAATTTGTTGCAGGCGCTCCGCCACGAGATCCAGACGATCTGCTGGTCGATCAGTATTACGCCAAGCAACACCATCTTCAAGTTGGCCAGCCAGTGAGCTTAATGGGACATACGTGGCATCTGTGTGGAGTCATCGCAGGCGGAGTGCTGGGCCGGTTTATCGCGCCGCTTTCCACGTTGCAGCAGTTGACCGGGAACGCACAGCCGCCACGTATCTCCGAAATCCTGGTCAAGCTTGATAATTCCGCTCTGACAAACCAGGAAGTGACACGCCTCAATCAATTGCTGAAAGGCAATCTCCAAGCTATTTCGGTGGCCGATTTTGTTTCGCAGTTCAACATCAACAACATTCCCGATTTGAAGGCCTTCATCGCGGTTGTAACGGCGCTGGCTATTGTCGTTGGGTTTCTGGTTGTCTTTCTTTCGATGTATACGGCGGTCATCGAGCGTACTCGTGAAATTGGAATCCTTAAGGCACTGGGCGCGAAACCTGGGACGGTCCTCGGCATTCTGGTGCGGGAAGCATTTGTACTCGCGATTGTCGGATGGATTCTGGGAATCGCGTTCACATTTGCGGCGCGCGCGATCATCATGGCGACGATTCCCGCTTCATTGCCGGTTGTCAATGTGCCGGCATGGTGGCCCATAGCCGCAGCCATCGCGTTGGTCGGGGCGCTTTTAGGCGCAATCTATCCGGGATGGAAAGCAGCCAGGCAGGATGCGATCGAGGCGCTCGCGTATGAATAGCGTGCCGGGCGTGAATTCACAGGTGGACGGCAACATTATTCGCGTCCGCGATTTGCATAAGACATTTCATATAGGTGACGTCGATGTAAACGCGTTGCGCGGCGTAGATCTGGATGTCTTGCGCGGCGAGTTTCTGGCCATCATTGGCCCTTCGGGATCGGGCAAATCGACGCTCTTTCACATTCTCGGTGGACTGGCGCCTCCCACCAGCGGCACGGTTTGGATCGATGGGCTGGAGTTGCGCGCGTTGACCGAGTCGCAACGAACCGAAATGCGGCAAAAGAAGATTGGTTTTGTTTTTCAGAAATACAATCTGCTGCCGACCCTTACGGCGCGCGACAATATCGCAATCGCCCAGACACTAGCCGGCACCACGGCTCAACCAGCCGGTTTCGACGAAATTTTACAGCTACTTGGTATCAAGCGGCGATTAAGCCATAAGCCTCGTGCGCTTTCAGGCGGTGAGCAGCAGCGAGTCGCGATCGCACGAGCGTTGGTCAATCAACCGGCGATATTACTGGCCGACGAGCCAACCGGAAATCTGGACACGGAAAATTCAAACGCGGTGCTGGAAATCCTGAGAGATCTTAATAAGCGAACCCGCCAGACGATCCTCATGATTACGCACAATCCCGAGGCGGCCGCCTTTGCGGATCGCATTGTTGCAATGCGCGATGGACAGGTTCATTCGGATACATAGCTCAAAGCTCTCGTGGCGCACGCCTTCGGCGCAATGTCATTTAGTTTTCCTGAATCTGGGAAGGATTTGGTGGGGCAGCTCCCTGAGCTGCGCCGGGCGCCCTCGCCCGGCTGTTCGAGAATTCAACAATTTAAACGAGGCTGAAGAAGCGTCGCGGATTCTGCTCCACCAAAACTAAATGACATTGCGCCTTCCGCGTGCCGTGCCGAACGTCAGTTCGGCAATTTGCGCTCACGGCTAAGCCGTCACTCCATTAGTGCGCCACGGGAAGCACAATATGCGACGCCATCTCGGGCGAGCAGTAGATACGCTGCGTGGCCTTCTGGAAATCTGCCGCTGTTGCCTGATAAATGGACGGCACGAACTTCTGAGGATTGCGGTCGATGACCGGAAACCAGGTGGATTGAACCTGGACCATGACGCGATGTCCTTTTAAGAAGACGTGGTCGTGGTCCCGAAGCGGAATTACGAACTGCGTGGGCGTGTCCGGTTGGAGCGGCTCCGGGCGTTCGTAGCTTTTGTTAAAGCGTCCGCGGCGGACCTCCATGGCGATCGGTAATTCGTAGCCGTTTAGGGATTCGGCGTACTCGTGAGGGTGGGGTCCGCTATCTGCGTTCCAATCATCCTTTTCAGCCTCCTGGGGATAGACATCAATCAGTTTCACAACAAAGTCGCTGTCCGTTCCGGAAGTCGAGGCGTACAAGTTCGCCGATAACGGCCCGGTAATTGCGATGTCGCGATCGAGAGGAGCGCTTATGAATGTGAGGACATCGGGACGTTGCTCGACAAAGCGCTGGTCGGCGACCTCCCACGTCGGCCAATCTCCGCCTGGATAGGTTGGCGATATAGGGCGTTCGCGATACGGGACGGGATTCGCGGGGTCAGACTCGTACGAGACAAATTGAGAGCTCGCTTCATGGGAACGCGGGGCTTCGAAACTGAGCGTTCCGTCCACATGCAGATATAGATTTGTTGCTACAACTCCGCGTGGAGGCCAACTCGTGTAGTGCCGCCATGTGTTCGAACCGGTCTGAAACGTCGAGGCTTTCCAGGCCGGCTTTTCGCCGTGTTCATGCAGGTAGTACCGAAAAAACGGCGCTTCGATGTTCTCGCGAAATTCAACCGCCGTTCTATGTCCGCGAAACGGAATGATGCCGATCCGGTCGCCCGTTGCCGATTGCCACTCGCCGTGATACCACGGACCCGCCACCATGAAATCGTTATTATTGGGGTCGTTTTCTAATGAGTGCCGGAAGATCTGCCACGGCCCCCATGGATCTTCCTGATCCCAGAAGCCCGCAACATTCAAGTTGGCAACGGGGCTGGAATGGAGTTGATCCACCCAGGCTTCTTTATGCCAGAACGCGTCATAGTTGGGATGATCCATGACCTCGTTCCAGAACGGAATGGAACCATGCAGGAAGTTTTTGTTAATGTTCGTCAACGGACCGGCGTTTAAGTACCACTGGTATGTGTCGTACGTATCGAAATGGAAATGCGTATTTGAACCCTTTTCCGCCTGAGTCAGAACCGAGTATTCAACTGCATAGCTTTCGCGAAGCGCGCCGTAGCGATGCATATCATCGTTCATCCATTGATCGACGGGGGCGGCTTGCTCGGAAACGGCTTTCAAAGCCGGGTGTGGATGCAGCAGCGTCATCGCCGCTGTAAGGCCATCGTAGGAAACGCCCATAATTCCGACTCGCCCGTTGTTATGCGGAACATTTTTCACGAGCCAGTCGATGCTATCGTAGGCGTCAGTCGTTTCATTGGTCGCCTTGGGATCGGCTAAGTCCACGTAGGAAGAAAGCTTAAATACACCGCCCGATTTGAACCGGCCGCGCAGGTTCTGAAAGACAAAAATGTAGCCGTCCTGCGCGAGTTCTTTATAACGGGGCGAAACAGGATTAGAAAATGCTCGCTCCGGCACTCCGTAAGGAGTTCTTTCCATCATGATCGGTAGCGCCGCCGTCTGGTTGAGAGGCGTGATGATGACGGTTTGCAATTTGATGCCGTCGCGCATGGGTATCATGACTTCCTGCCATTTGAATGCCGAAGATGGAGCTGCGGCGTCGCACGCCGCGACAGTACACATCAGCAGCCCACATGAAAGAACTGCAACGAGAAGCTTTCGCACAGTTACCTCGATCTTGAATTTGGGAAAAGAAGTATAGCAATCAGGCCGTGTGGCTCGAATGGGAAGACCTGGACCGGCGTCCGTGGCGCCTTTCGCGGCCGCTGCGAACGCTCTGCGCCAGCCCTGGCGGGAGATAAAACCGTTTTCTGCAATCGTGGCAGCGATAGGGGCGCATACCCCACAAGCGCATGAATACATCACGGAATCGCCAGTGCCTTGACCGGCTCACGTTCGTGGATTTACAGCGCGGGCACACAAGCGGGCTCCCGATTGATATCTAGGCTGAAAACCATACCACACTAATGTATATCCTGTGTGACTCCATCCGATTCTCCAAAACGTCGAGGGCTGCGCGCATTGGCTAAATATCGAGTGATAAGATGAACAGCATCTTGGGAGAATATTATGCGACGTTTTTGTTGCCTAATTTTTTTATGTATGGTATCCGCGGCTCTGATAAGCGCTCAAAATCGAAATCCGTGGGACTATAGAAACGGCAGAAACTGGGACCCTTCGTGGAACAACCGGCCGAATCCACGTGCTGGAGCCTGCATATACACGACTGCTCACTTCACAGGCAATCACTTCTGTGTGGCGCGCGGCGACAGGTTGCCTAGCTTGCCGGGCAACTTTGGCGACAACGTCTCCTCCATCAGACTATTTGGAAACGCCCGTATCATTGTGTTCAACGACCGGAACTTTAGCGGCGGCAGCCAGGAATTTCGCTCCAGCGTTTCTGATCTTCGCAATCGCCGATTTCGAGACGGGCACACCTGGAACAACCGGATCTCGTCAGTGATTGTGCGATAGCAGGACCTA
>DAISJE010000003.1:4926-25839 GCA_036821665.1 Bryobacteraceae bacterium
GCGACTTTCTCAAGAGGAAGTGCATACTGCAGGTTTTCAGGTGAGTCATCTGCCCCGTTCGGGGGAGCAGCCGTGCGCGGAATTTCGAATATTGCACTGAAACGGAAAGTGCTTCCTTTATCCGGACCATCACTCTCTACGGAAAGTCGTCCGCCCATAAGGGAAACAAGTTGACAACTGATTGCCAGGCCCAACCCTGTACCGCCGTATACTCGTGTGTTTGAGTTGTCCGCTTGCGAAAAAGCCTCGAATATCACCCTTTGTTTGTCTTTCGTGATTCCGATACCAGTGTCGATTACGGCAAACCGCAGTTCAATATGCGTTGCCGATATCGGCTCGCCGCAGACAACCAGCGAGGCTGAACCGACCTTCGTGAATTTTATGGAGTTTCCGAGCAGATTCAGCAGGATTTGCCGGAGCCTGCCGGGATCGCCCACGATCCGATTCGGAAGCGATTCGGCGATATTTGCGACTAGCTCCAACCCTTTTGCAGACGCTTGCGGCGCCAGGCTTGCCAGCAACTCGCCGACGAGATCTCTAAAAGAAAACTCAACGCGCTCAAGGTCTAGTTTCCTCGCCTCAATTTTAGAGAAATCCAGAATGTCATTGACGATTGCAAGCAGGGCCAGCGCTGACGTCTTCACCACCCCGAGATAGTCCTTCTGCTCCTCGGTTACGCCGGTTTCGAGAACAACATCGGTCATTCCAATGATTCCCGTCATCGGCGTGCGAATCTCGTGGCTCATGTTGGCAAGAAACTGGCTCTTTGCCCGGTTAGCAGATTCAGCGGCATCTCTTGCCGTCCTCAGTTGATCTGCCAACTCCTTTAGCTGTGCTTCCCGTCTGGTCAGGACAGCGACTCTTCGCTTGTATGCGCCGAATGCCAGCGTCACAATGAGCAGAATCGATCCGAATAGAAACGTCTTGGTTTGGTAAAAGTGCGGTTCAAGTGTGATCCCGAAAGTCGCGGGATGGGCACTCCATACGCCATCGTTGTTGCAAGCAATGACTTCAAAGCGATAAGAACCCGGTGGAACATTGGTGTAATAAGCGATTCGGCGCGTGCCGGCTTCCGTCCAATCGCTGTCGAATCCCTCGAGCCGGTAACGGAAACGGACCTGTTCAGGAGTCACAAAACTCAGACCAGTGAATCGAAACTCGAGTTGTCCCTTGCCTATAGGTATGGAAAGCCGTTTAGCGAGCGACAGAGGTTTTTCATCGGCAAAAGCTTCTTCGATTACGGCCGGCGGAGGCCGGGTATTTCTAAGACTCGTATCTGTACTGATGGACACAAGCCCCTTCATGGTGGGAAATACTAAGTGCCCGTCACGGGTCTTCCAAGCGGCAGGCTGAAAACCGCCGTTGCACTCGGCTGTCTTCATTCCGTCGGCTGGACCGTAGCGCCGGACGGTTTGGAGTGTCTGAGTTTTTCCGCGAGCTACGGCCAGGAGATCTGATTTCTCGACGGAGTAAATACCTTTGTTTCCGCTGAGCCAGAGGTGACCTTTATTGTCGTCGATGATCGCGAAGACAGAGTCGTTCGGCAGGCCGGTTTTGGATGTGTATTGGGTCGTGTTTCCGGTTTTTGTGTCCAGCCGGATAAGGCCGTTCTCATTGGTTCCCAGCCACAAAACCCCAGCACCTTCGCCAGCGACGGCCCAGATGATACTTCGACCGGCAATACCAGTGAACTGCTTTAATCGCTGATCTTCCAGCTTATTTAGCCCCGCATCAGTTCCAATCCAGAGGTTATGCCGTTCGTCTTCAAAGAGCGAAAGAACTTTACTTCCGGATAGGCCGGCTTGCTTGGAATACGTTACGATCTTTTCGTTTGCCTCAAGACGCCGCAGGCCGCCGCGGCCGCCGACCCAAAGATTGCCAGCGTGATCCGTTAGCGAACAAAATACGGCTTCAGTGATCGAAGGAACGGCAACGAAGGACTTACCAATCAGCTTACTCAGACCATGGGGTGTTCCCGCCCAAATAGTGTTGCGGCCGTCTTCCGCTAATGTGAGTATAAGATTGTCCGGAAGGCCATTTGCTGTCGTGAACTTAGTTGTCCGGTTGAACTGTGATTTGCCTATGCCCTTATCGGTTCCGAACCATAGCGCTCCGCGGCTGTCCTGCATGACCGCGAGCGTCGTCTCACTCGGCAGGTCGCGGGCTTTTACGGCAGTCGTTACCGCCGTATTTTTATATCGCTTCAGCCCTGATCCTACGGTGCCGGCCCAGAGGTTTCCTTCCCGATCTTGAAGCAATGCGGAGATACCAACCTCGGCTTTGTCAACGAGCGCAGAGGAGGTTTTTCCGTCGTGCAAGCGAGTGATACCTCCACCTCCGAAGCCAGCCCAGATGGATCCGAGACTGTCTTCCGCAAGCGCCCAAACCGAGTTGCCTCTGAGCCCGTTTCGGGTCGTGAAGCGTGTTGTGGATGCGCCGTCAATACGATACAAACCTTGACCATTGGTCCCTACCCAGAAAACACCGGCCGATGTGCGAAAGAGCGCGCGAATGTCGGCTTCATTCAAAGGACTGCCGGGCGAGAATGGCGAGCAGCGGCCGGACCCGGACCACCGTCTTAAACCCTTTCGCGTGCCGATCCATAAATCATGACTTGCATCTTCCATGATTGCGAAGATCGAGTTATCCGGCAGCCCGGCCACATCCGGATAAGCGGTTACCCGCCCGGCATTCAATTCATTGAGACCTCCACCATCGGTACCAACCCAAATGTGGTGTTTACTGTCTTCAAAGAGTGTTAGGACTGAATCGTTAGACAAACCGTTGCGTGAGCTGTGTGTCTGGAAACGCCCGTTTTGAAGACGGCTAACACCTCCTCCATGCGTGCCTATCCACAACGCTCCGTCATGTGCTACAAGGAGAGCCCGAACTTCGTTACTTAGAAGCGCCGGAGTATTCCGCTTGTCAAATGTGGTGAAATTAATGCCATCAAAGCGAATCAGACCCGCTTCCGTCCCGAGCCAGATGTACCCGTCCGGTGTCTGCGCGATCGCTAACACCGAATTCATTGGCAGACCCTGATTGGCACCCCATTCGTCCTGAACATATTGCCAGACTTCTTTAGCCGGGTCGAGTTGAATCTGTGCCCGCGTGGAGCGCGAGTTCAACAAAGCGAAAGAAATCAACACGCTTGCCCGAAAGGCGACGGCTGTGTATCGGCGATATTTGGTTGGGCCGGCTCGCAACGATTAGACTCCATTAGTCATATCGACGGAAACCCTAAATAGCGAGCCACAATGAGTCGTGGCGACCAACGTTTACGTAGTTATCAGGTTGCGAAGAGTACCACTTACACCACTGATTTATATAAGCCTAAGGAAATGTCTGATACGGTCACGAGCATCTCGGCCCGAGTTTTAATGTAATTGCCGCAGGTAGCACCTTCGCCTTAAACCGTCTGGGTCGTTTCCGGTGTACGTAAGATCTGAATTCTGAACAAGTAATTTCTCCTGCTAAGTACTCCCGTTCTTAGTACACTCACCTCTTGAGTGCTAAGCTCACCGCAGGTAGACTGGGATCAAATCTCAACAGGAGGACGCCATGAAAGTTAAGAGCAACGTGAAAGCCGGCAATAGCAACTGGGGTGCGTAATCGAAGTTAGCCCGAGTTGATCGATAGAGAAGTATCTGAGCCGCTTCCCCCGCCAGGGTAGGCGGCTCTTTAATTTCAGGCCCAACTGTAACCGCTTTTGAATATAGGCAGAGAACGGATCCGCTTGCCGGTCGCAGCAAAGATCGCATTACAAACAGCGGGAATAACCGGCGGCAGTGCGGGCTCGCCCAAGCCGGTCGGTGCATTATCGCTCTTCAGAAAATGCACTTCAATCCGGGGCGCCTGCTTGAATCGCAGGAGTTGATGCTGGTCATAATTAGTTTGAACAACACGGCCGCTTTCGAGTGTGATCTCCTGGTGCATCAATTCACTTAGGCCATCAATAATCGCGCCCTGAACCTGCGCTTCTGCGCCGCTCGGGTTGACGATCTGGCTGCCGACGTCACCGCAGGCCCAAAGTTTATTTACCTTTACAGCATTAGTGCTTGTTACGCTGACTTCGGCCACGTGCGCGAAGTAACCCTGAAAGCTATGGTGGAAGGCGATGCCGAGGGCCGTTCCCTTCGGTAACGTACGCTTGCCCCAGCCCGATTTTTCGCCCACGAGTTCCACCACACCGCGCATACGAGCCGCGTCGTATTCCGGTGACTTCGGCACGGCTCCGGTCGACAATAATTCGAGCCGAAATTGTAGCGGATCCTTTCCGGCCGCGTGCGCCAGTTCGTCGATAAAGGACTGCATCACGAAGGACTGAGAATTCGCGCTCGGAGCCCGAAGCGCGCCGGTTTTTAGTCTCAGCGGCATCAGCGAGCAATACATTGCAAAGTTTGGAACGAATCCCGACGGGAATTCGTTTGGCGAGATACCGGCGGCATGCGCAAAGGTCTCGCCTTCTCCGTAGCTGACGAAATGATTTTGCCAGGCAACCAATTTGCCGGAGGGATCGACACCGCCCTTCAGAAAATGAAAACCGCCCGGCCGATAGTAGTCGTGCGTCATGTCGTCTTCACGCGACCAAAGGAGCTTCACAGGCGCACCTGCTTTTTGGGCGATAGCTGCAACTTCCACCATATAGTCGTTGGTCAAGCCACGGCCGAACGACCCGCCGGCCCGGAGGAGGTGAATCGTAATGTTCTTTTCGGGTATGCCCAAAATCTTGGAAACAAGAGCCTGACCACGTGCCGGCTGCTGTGTATTCGACCAGATCTCCAGCTTTCCATCGTTGAAGCGGGCACTGCAGTTCCGCGGTTCCAGCGGCGCATGCGAGATGAAAGGATAGGAATACGCAGCTTCGATGGTCTTGAGAGCAGCCTTGAACGCATTGTTCACGTTGCCATCGTTTTTCAGCACTCGCTGTGGCGGTTGCTGCGACAGTTCCTGGGCGCGCCGCGCAAAAGCAGCGCTGCTCTGTTGTGACGCCACGCCTTCATCCCACTTCACGACAAGCTTTTTGCGAGCCGATTGCGCCGCCCACCATGTATCCGCCAGGATTGCAATCCCGGGTTCCAGGCCGGGATCGTCCGTCATCACCGGGCCAACCTGCAGGCGACTGTCGATCACGAACGCGTTTCGCACGCCCGGCATACGCTTGATTTCATCGAGATTGGCGCTGACGACTTTGCCTCCGAAAACCGGACATTTTTCATACACGGCGCAAAGCATGCCCGGCACGGTGAAATCAATGCCATAGATCGGCTTGCCGGTTGTGATGTCGGGCACATCAACGCCGGACGTCCACTGACCGATGATGTTGTAGGTGCTCGCGTCCTTCAGCTTGACCGAATTAATGTCGGGCGGCGGTAGAGTTGCGGCTTTCGCGGCAAGTTCGCCGTATCCAAGTGAGCGATCGTTCCGCTTGTTATAGACGCGTCCATGGGAGGCAAAGCACTCGGATTCCGGAACACCCCACGTCTGTGCCGCAGCTTTGATCAACAATTGTCTGCCCACTGCTCCCACCTGTTGCATGGGAATCCAGTTATTCGAGGCAGCCCGGCTCCCGCCGGTGGTTTGCAAGCCGTATTTAGCATCGAAATCAGCCTGCTCGACCCTGACGTTTTTCCAATCGACCTCCAACTCCTCGGCGATGAGCATCGGCAGCATGGTCTTGACACCTTGACCGATTTCCGGGTTCCTGGAGATGAGAGTAACGGTGCCGTCGGACGCGATACGAATGAAAGCATTCGGCTCAAAGGGCGGCTGCGGGCGCTGCGCCAGAATCGTGGGTTCAATATACGTGCCCAGCAACATTCCGCCACCGGACAGCGTAGTGACTTGGAGAAATGAGCGGCGGCTGAGTTGCATCACAAGCCTCCTTCAGGCCGGCTGGCGCTCGCCGTGCGCTGAGCCGTTTTGTGCGGCGGCATGGATGCGGCTTTATGTATTGCCTCCCGGATGCGCACGTAGGTTCCGCACCGGCAAAGATTGCCGTTCATGGCTTCGTCGATTTGTTCGTCGGTCGGCTTGGGATGTTTCGCGAGCAATGCCGCAGCCGACATGATCTGTCCCGCCTGGCAGTAGCCGCATTGCGGAACGTCTACATCCCGCCAGGCTTGCTGCAGCGGATGTGCGCCGTCCGGCGAAAGACCTTCAATGGTGAGAATGCGCGCGTTGGCTGCGGCAGATATGGGCGTGAGGCACGAACGAACGGCTTGGCCGTTCAGGTGCACCGTGCAAGCGCCGCATTGACCGATTCCACAGCCGTATTTTGTTCCGTGCAGGTTGAGCACATCGCGAATGACCCAAAGCAGTGGTGTGTCGCCGGGTACATCGACGGTGGCGGGGTGTCCGTTCACGATCAATTTAGTAGACATGGCGTCAATTCCAACTGTACGCCCATATGCCCGACCGGTGGCGCGCTTTATCGTGCCGGTGGACAGTTCACGATGCGAATTGCGGGAATGAATTCCCGCGCGGATTAAAATCCGCCCCACGCGCGCGGCTCTGTTTCATTCCTGCGGAACAATTACTTCGACAGCAAGCGCTCGTCGACAGCCACGGCTTCGGGAGTGACCCGGCGTTTCCCATGATGACGCCACTTCAGGAGATTATCCATGTAGGTGTAGAAGACGGGCGTGAGGTATAGCGTCACGAATTGCGCAAAGAGCAGGCCGCCCACTACGCAAAGGCCGAGCGGGCGCCGGGCATCGGCATCCGCGCCGAAGCCGATCGCGATCGGCAGCGTCCCTATAACCGCGGCGGCCGTTGTCATCATGATTGGCCGGAAGCGAATCATAGAGCCTTGGTAGGCGGATTCGGCGGCCGTGTGACCACCTTTGCGCTCAAGTTCCAACGCGAAATCGACCATCATAATGGCGTTCTTTTTGACGATGCCGATGAGCATGATCAAGCCGACGAACCCATATATATCGAGTTGCATGTGGAATAGGGAAAGCGTGACCAAGCCGCCGAAAGCCGCAGCAGGCAGCCCGGTGAGAATCGTGATGGGGTGAATGTAGCTCTCATAGAGGATACCCAGCACGATGTAGATCACCACGACGGTCGCGATTAACAGAATGCCCAGGCCGGTGAGCGAGTGTTGGAACTCCTGGGCGGTCCCTTGGAAGCTGGTGATGATCGAGATCGGCAGCATCGAGCTGGCAAGATTCTGCACTTCGGTTACAGCCTGGCCAAGAGCGACGCCGCGCCCCAAGTCGAAGGAGATGGTAACCGAAGGCAATTGGCCGCTGTGATTGACCGTGAGTGGACCTACATCCGTGGTGAATTTCGAGACGGCGCTGAGCGGAACAAGCTGGCCGGAGGACGAATGGATGTAGAGTTCCGAGAGCATGTCGGGATCGCTCTGGAAGCGCTTCTGTACTTCGAGGACAACCCAATATTCGTCGTTCGAAGTGTAGATGGGTGAGACCAGGCGCTGGCCGTAGGCACTGTACAGGGCGTCCTCAACTTGCTGTGGCGTCACTCCCAGAGCCGACGCCTTCTCGCGGTCAACCACGACGTTAGCCTGAGGATTTCGGATTTGCAGGTCTGTGGTGACATCGGCGAGGCCCGGCAAATTCTTCATTCCCGCTTCGAACTTCTGCGCGTACTGATAGAGCTGATCGGTCTGCGGGCTCGACAGAGTGTACTGATACATGCTCTTCGTAATCTGGCCGCCAATACGGATAGCGGGCGGATTTTGCAGAAAAACTCGCATCCCAGGGACCTTGTTGAGTTTTGGCTGCAGCTTGTGCATCACGTCTTCGATGTTCAAGTGATGTTCATAGAGCGGTCGAATGAAGCGCACGACAGAATCGAGAACAGCCGTATGACCATAGCGGGCAACCAGGCGATCATAGGCGGGGCTGTCGGTCCAGGCGCGGTCCGAACGCTTCTTTAAATGGAGGAAAGCACGTCCGTTGTTGAGGCCCGTATTGTTCGAATCGCTAATACCCGAGAAAAACTGAACAACATTCGGATCGGCATAGAAGATGCGATTCACGGCTTCCTGATGCGCCCTCATCGCATCAAAAGAAATTCCCTGATTGGCTTCGGTAGTGACGGAAATCTCCGAAAGGTCGTCCTCGGGCAGGAAACCTTTCGGAATCGACCAGAACTCCCAAACGGTTCCCACCAGCACAAGCACACCAAAAATCATCACCAGTACACGATGCCTTAGCGCCCATCTCAGGCTTGAGCCGTACAAACGGAGCGAGGACTCAAGCACGTTTTCCAGACTCCGGTACATCCAGCCCTTGCGCTTCTGATGATCGGGACGCAGATAGTGCCTGCACAGCATCGGGCTCAACGTGAGGGACACGAAGCCGGAAACCAGAACGGCGGAAATAATCACGACGGCGAATTCATGCAGCAGCCGGCCGAAGACCCCAGGCATGAAAAAGATGGGGAGAAAAACGACGGCGAGCGACAGCGTCATCGAAACAATCGTGAAGTTGACTTCTTTCGAGCCATCGAGCGCGGCTTCGAGCGGTCCCTTTCCCATCTCCATGTGGCGCACGATGTTTTCCAGCATGACGATGGCGTCATCGACGACGAAGCCCACCGATAGAGTCAGAGCCAACAGCGATAGATTGTCGATGGTGTAACCGAGCAGGTACATCACCGCAAACGTGCCCATAATCGACATCGGGAGGGCCATGCTCGGGATCAGGGTGGCGGATGCGTTGCGGAGAAAAAGGAAGATGACGAGAACAACGAGGAAGACGGCAAGGAGAAGTGTAAATTTAACGTCGCTGACGGAATCGTGGATCGGGACCGATCTGTCGTACTCCACCGAAAGATTAATGGACGGCGGCACCATCGAGTAGAAGCGCGGAATGAGTTTGCGGATGTTCCTGACGATGTCGATCGTGTTGGTACCGGGCTGCCGCAGAACGGACAGCATGATTCCAGGGACATTGTTGATCCAGTTCGCGACGTACTCGTCCTGAACTCCGTCGGTTACTTTGGCCAGTTGATCAAGCTGCACCGGAGCACCGTTGCGGTAAGCGATGATCAGCGGCCGGTACACGGCCGCATCGGAGAGTTGTCCATTGGACTCGACGTTATACGCCTTGCGTGCGCCGTTGAGAGTGCCCATGGGCAGGTTGACGTTCGCGTTTTGAATCGCCTGTTGAACCTGGTCGATGCCGATCTGGTGGCTGGCAAGAGCGTCGGGATTCAGTTGAACACGGACTGCGTATTTTGCCGTGCCGCGGACATCGACCTCGGCAACACCGGGAACCATCGAAATCTGTTCCGCGATGAGGTCTTCGGCATATTTGTCGACATCGTATAGGGGGAGTGTCGGTGAGGTGACGGCCATCAGAAAGATAGCCTGATCGGCGGGATTCACTTTCCGGAAGGTAGGCGGAAAGGGCATGTTGGATGGAAGCTGATTCGCAGCGGCGGAGATCGCCGACTGCACGTCAAGAGCGGCAGAGTCGAGATTCCGGCTGAGATTGAGCTGTAGGGTGATCTGAGTGTTGCCGAGCGAGCTGGTAGAAGTCATCGAGTCCAGCCCGGCAATGGTTGTGAACTGTTTTTCGAGCGGCGTCGCTACAGTAGAAGCCATCGTGTCCGGACTGGCGCCGGGAAGACCGGCTGACACCTGGATCGTTGGAAAATCGACGTTCGGCAAATCGCTCACGGCCAGATCGCGGTAGCCCAGGATGCCAAAGAGAAGGATGGCCAGCATCAAGAGGCTGGTCATCACCGGCCGGCGAATGAAGATTTCACACAGATTCATGACATTCCTGCTTCATCCGAGCGACTTGGTGAAATAGACTTTCGTTCCGGGGACCAGCCGCACCTGCCCGTCGGTGACGACCGTATCGCCTACAGCGAGTCCCTGTTGAACCTCCGTTTGTCCGCGGACGGTGTGCCCGACCTTCACTTGCCGCACATCGACCGTCATGTCCGATTTAACTACGAAAACGTAATCGCCTTGCTGGCCCGTCTGCACAGCCTCGGGCGGGACGACCAGCACGTTCTGTTGCTCACCCAGGTTAAGCAGCACATTAGAGAATTGGCCCGGCCAAAGGTGATGGTCGGCGTTCGGAAACGAAGCCATCAGTTCGATAGTGCCCGTGGAAGCGTCCACGGTGTTGTTGACGAAACTCAGAACACCCTTTTCGGCTGCTGAATCGTTGGGCGGGGTAGCCTGAACGGGCAAGCCGGAACGCGCCATCGATCTCTTGATCGGCTCCAGATACTGCTGAGGAACAGAGAAACGGACGTAGATCGGTGAAACCTGGTTGATCACAACAAGAACAGGGACGTCATTGCTCTTCACCGTGGCCCCGGGATATACCAGTTGAGCACCGGTAACACCGCTGATAGGGGCGTAGATGGAGCAGTAGGAAAGCTGGATCTGGTCTGTCCGGATCGCGGCCTCGTCGGCGCGTACGGTGGCTTGGGCTGCCGTTGAGGTAGCCAGAGCTTGATCGTATTGCTCTTGCGCAATAATACCTTGCTTAAAAAGCTTTTCACTACGCTGCAGTTCCACCCGGTTGAGCTGGGCCTGGGCTTTGTCTCTGGCGAGCGCCGCTTCAGACTGGGCGAGCGTGGCAAGTAATGGATCCTTGTCGAGCGTGATCAGCAATTGGCCCTTGCGAACAAATTGGCCCTGCTGATAATGCACCTCCTGGACGATGCCGGCAATCTGCGACTCTATTGAAACTGTCTGGAAGGGCTGGCCGGCGCCAATGGCGTGTAGTTCGACCGGAATCGTGCTCCGCTCGACTTTGGTGACGATGACCGGAACGGCCGCGGTGTTACGTGGTCTCGCAACCGCGCCGCTGGTGTTCGATGCCTCCGTTGATGCGTCGCTGCCCGCGCAGCCGGTAAAAACCAGTGCAGACAACAGTGAGATGAGTGCAAGGAATTTAGCAGCTCTGCTCATTCACCCCGATTTCCTGCGGCTCCGCGGTGATTATCCCACACGTGCTTCTGAAGCGAACGCAGCGGAAACTTATTGTTTTCCTCTGCAAAGCAGCCAATCTCTGACGGCTTCTATTTTGACCCACCTACGCCTGGTTTGGAAAGTTCGCGGCCTGAGTAGGTGGATTGAAGCCACTTGGTTGCGCCTGGAACGTCCCAAACCGAGACCAGCTTTTCTCCATCTGGAATATAGAAGGCAGCGTTCACCTCGCCGTCAGGCAAGATGTAAATGAGCGGGTCACCATCCATTGGCGAGTGAGCGGACATAATCTTCGCCTTGATGGATTTGTGAAACTCTTCTTTCGGCCGCCAGTTCCAGATGCCGCCGTGCTGAGCCTGAAAACTGCTTGCCTGCTGCAACGCTAACTGAACGTGCGCCAACGTATCGTCCAGGACCAGCTTTCCATAGTCTTGATGGGTGAATCCGAAAAGGTCATGATCGCCAACCATATTAGATTCGGGCCGCACCTTCAGACGAACGAACGGGCCTACCAACTCGGTATAGGGCGCATAGTGCCCACAGCGATAATCGTAATCTTCCTCGGTGTATTCTTTGGCGCGGTCTTTAAAGAGGCGCTTTAGATCTTCCTCTCCTTTGGGTGTCAGGACGAACGGTGCGCTGCCGTTCGCCGGCCATGCCGAAAGCTTCTGCTTGATCTTAAAAAGCGCCGGTAGCCGAACGCTCTGGATATGCGCTTTTTTCAACAACCACTCGGACTCCGTTGTTTCCGACGGAGGAGTAACCACAATACGTAGTGTGCCGCCGGGGTTGATTTTGGAATTCCAGCCCACGCGCGGGTTGTAATGAACAACAGCGCCCAAATCCTTGAACTCCAACTCATCGCAAAGGTAGATGTCCAGCTCCTTCGAGGTTTTGTTTTTAAATTCCTGAGCCTTTGTCGGGTCGCCCGACTCGATGCCCATATGCGCCAACACGCCGGTAGGCCGGACCGAGATGCCCACGCCGAACTTTTGGGCAATTTGCGCCGCTTCGTGCATGGCGCCTTTCACCATGCCCTGCAGCAGATATTCCTGTTCGGCGTTTCGTTTCAGACTGTCAAGCGCATTCCGGCTGCTTCCCAGATTGCGAAAGAATGATGGTTCGGTCCACCCGATGCTACTCTTCGGGACGTCGCTTTTATAAATGACCTTCCCAATATTCTTGTTCTCGCCGTCCTGGTTGTAGAAGTAGTTCTGGCGTGAGCTGCCCATGTGTTTCCTCCGGGAATTACCGATGCCGAGTATAGCAACGAATAGCCCACACGCGGCTCAGGAATTAAGCAGTTGATTTATCCCGGCGATACCGTATGCTGAGAAGCGGAATAATGGCTCGATACGAATTCTGCGCGTCTTTCGGCGCTTCGGATCTACCAGGTTAAGCTCAGTTCGCAACGAATGACACAAAACATGGGAACGCCAAGCAAGATCGATCCAAACCTAAGCATAAGAGGCCTGGAAAACGCAACAGTGGGGGATTTCTGGGCCTGGGCTTACTCAGATCTGGTCAGCAATACGGTCCGTCCACTCTTCGCCGAATACTTGGTCGGAGTGTCGCTCGGACTAACTCAACAGCCGAGGGTCGAATGGGATTCTGTCGATTTCCGATATCGTGGCCGATGCATCGAAGTCAAATCCGGGGGATACTTACAAGCTTGGGTTCAGCCGAAGCTTTCAGTGATTTCGTTTTACATAGGTGCTCGAAAGAAACCTTGGGATGCCGCGACAAATAGGACTCTCCCTTCTGGCCGTTGTGCGGACCTTTTCGTCTTCTGCGTTCACACGGACCGAGCGCGGGATTGCTGTTGTGTGCACGATACAGATAAGTGGGATTTCTACGTCCTAACCGTAAAGCAAGTCGCTGACTCGTTCGGAAACCAAAAGCACGTTCGACTGAATCGAATTCTTGGGCGATTTTCCGGAGTGAAATACTCGGAGCTGCGGAGCACTGTTGACGCCGTCATCGATGAGATGGAGAAAGTTCAAACAATCGCACGACTCGACCTGTGCAAGGCAGACGCCGACATTTCTGCTGCGCGTCAATAACAGGTTGACGACGTTCGCGCAGGCCACTAGCGAGTACGTCGCCGCACGACGCGTTTTGGTGCTGAACTTTACGGTGCTCGATCATCTCTCATCCCGCTCCCTTGCGGCGTGGACCAACAAGAGAATCACAGACACATTAGTCACGCAAAGCAGGGGCAAAACCAGGGAACATTACGTTCAATTTTTACCGCCGGATGATTGCCATTGATGCGCTGCAACGCCTCGGAGTAAAAGTGGAGGGTTTTGGTTGCCCCGAGGAGTATATTGCGAGCCTCGTGACGGCATGAGATCTCTTAGCTTTTGCTAGACTCGTCGAATGTTTTATGGCCCGCGCTGTCGCATATATGCTGCTTTAGCATTCTCGGCGGTCGCCGGGTGGGCATCGCAGCCTGTCTCGTCGAACGCTGAATCCTTCGGTTTCTCCATCGAACGTCTGGGTTGGCTCCATCAGGCTATCCAGCGTGAAGTTGATGAGCAGCGCCTCGCCGGTGTGACCACTCTGCTCCTGCGGCATGGCCATGTTGTGGAGCAACGTTCGTATGGTGTCAAGGACATCGCCTCAGGCGCGCCGATGACGAACGACACCATCTTTCGTATCTACTCGATGACGAAGCCGGTCACCGGCGTAGCCATGATGATCCTCTACGAAGAGGGCAAATGGCGGCCGTCCGACCCTATCTCGAAGTTCATCCCTGAATTCGCCGGCCTGAAGGTCTTCAAAGGAACAGGTCCGAATGGCGAAATCCTTACTGAAGCCCCGCAACACGCTCCGACCATGGCCGAACTCATGACACACACCGCCGGATTCACCTATGGCCTGTTCGGAACGACGCCGGTCGACAAGCTCTATATGAAAGCGAACTGGCTGGGCGCCACCAGCTTGCAGGACCTGGTGCATCGCCTCGCGGGCATTCCGTTGCTTTATCAGCCAGGGACCAAGTGGGTCTACAGCGTCTCCATGGACATCCAGGGCTACATTATCGAGAAGATTTCGGGCCAGTCGCTTCCGGATTTTATGGAAGAACGCATCTTCAAGCCTCTCCGGATGAATGATACGGCGTTCTTTGTGCCGAAAGACAAGCGCAATCGCTTTGCGACGCTTTACCGCGAGGAGGCGCAGGGCAAACTGGTTGCCGTCGGGGAAGCTGCCGGTCCTAAAGCTGACTACGTATCGCAACCGGGCGCGCCGAGTGGAGGAGGTGGGCTCGTGTCAACAGCCAACGACTACGCCCGATTCGCCCAAATGCTGCTCAATCACGGAGAACTCGACGGGGTTCGCATCCTCTCGCCCCCGACCGTCGATTTGATGACAACGAACCATCTTCCGCCCCGGCTTTTGACAGGCGAGTTCGGGCTTCCAGGTATCGTGATGATGCAGCCCGGGCACGGATGGGCGTATGACATGGCCGTCTTCACCGATCCCGCTGCTGTTAACGACGTTGTCGGGAAAGGCACCTATTATTGGGCGGGCGCAGCGGACACATGGTTTTGGGTGGATCCTGCTAACGACCTGATCTTTGTCGGAATGACCCAGCGGTTGTTAGGCCCCCATTGGCCGGACGTGCAAGGACTCACCCGTCCCATTGTTTACGGGGCATTGGTCGATCCCAAGCGGTAGCGGCGGAGAGCCGGTGACGCTTTGTATGCGGCACGAAAGGGAGAGCGGCCGACATTGCTATACTCGACTCGCCACGTGCCGAGATTCTTTACCTTACTCGAAGCCGAGGGATTGCTCCCCGAGGTGGAGCGCCTGGTGCGCAGCTTGAAAGATCAGAAGCAGTCGTACGAACAAGCTGAGACGGAACTGACCAATGTTTCGCACCGGATCGCTTTATTGGGCGGAATGATTCCCCCGCAGGAGCGGATTCTCCGGCTGCGCGCCCGTAAAGAAGCGTCTGCGCGGGGACTAAAAGCCGCGGTCGAGAATATTCAACAGCTCGGTTGCCAGCTCAAGGATGTGGAGATGGGATTGGTCGATTTCCCCACGCTTTACCGGGACGAGGAAGTGTATCTTTGCTGGAAGGTAGGAGAAGCCGGCATCGGTTTCTGGCATCACATCGATGACGGCTATCGCGGCCGGCAACCGATCGACAGCGATTTTCTGGCCCATCATCGCGGCGAATCGTAACGCTGTCGCGATTCCTGCGCTTCCTCGCATGGTTGTTTCCCGGCGCGGTTGCTAAACTAACGCTCAGTGCTATTGGCGAGGGAATTTGTAGGATATTTGTCCAGGCAACTCGTCAACCGGCTGAGTCCAGCGTTTTTTGAAACTTCCAACCCGACCCTAGCTGCGGGAGTGATCGCAGAGGTCGTTCAGGAGGAACTCTCGGTTGAGGACAGGTTGAATGACGAAGTTCGCGATCTGCTGGATCAGTACAGCGATTACATGCGCCGCGAGAATGTCTCCTATCAGGAGATGTTCCGGAAGATCAAAAATCAATTGCTGGCGCAACGGAAGGTAATCCGCGCTTCAGGCCGGGATACCGGTGATGCGATGAAGCTTTCGCGCGATAAGGTGAACGACCTGTCGCACAAAATCGTTTCCGCGCTGCGAAAATCGCGTGAGTTTCGAGTCCGCAAGGACCCGAACGAGCTACGTCTGGCGCTGGTGCGTGAAATGACCGATATTTTGCAACTGGAAGATCGCATCGATCGCGCGGCACGGCAGAAGATCCGGACGCAAAAGCGCGATATCGCGGAGGGCGGGGAAGAGTACGACCTGCTGCACAAGCGCTATTACGCCGAAGAGTTGAAGAAACTCGGCATTAACCTCAATGGCTAAACAGAGCCGCGACCGCCAGGGAGCGGTTTTCAAGTGAGCGGTCACTCCAGTACCCGGACGAATTCGGCGATCACCTGGTATTTCTCTTCGTCTTCATCCAAATCCCAGGAAGGATAAGCCGGGTTCAGGCTCTCCAGGCGGATGCGGGTCTGCAGGAACCCGTCTTCGGTAACGGTCTTTTCGCTGCGGTACCGCTTCACGGTGTACTGATTATCGTCGGCAAGCTCGGAATTGCGCACTAACACCAGCCGTCCGTTTCGGGAGCCGACCACATTGCGCCGGAATACGCACAGGCTGCCGTCCGGAATCTTCGGCTCCATCGAATGTCCCTGGATGCGCGCGATGAACATATCGTCGTCGAGCTTGAGGTCCGGCGGGGTTTCGATCCATTCATCGGCCTGGATGTCCTCCGGATTCGTAAGAAACGGGCCGGCGGCGACGGCCAATGAAAAACGCGGGAGATGTGTGCGGAACTGCAGAACCTGCGACGGCACGTGATGCCGATACAACTCGGAGAGGCTTTTATCGAAATTGCGGACCGTTACGGCCTCGCGATCTGTGATGCGGACTGAAACAGACAGTTCGTTCTCGAGTTTCTCGAAAACCGCGTGCGCTCCGAGATCGTGCGCCCAGGCGCTCAGGCTCTCTTCCAGCTCGGCCATTACCTCGGCATCCTCTTCGCTGGCAATCGCTTCCCAATCGCGCCGCAGCCGGACATACAAGTTGTCGGAAGCCGGGTCGAGCAACAACACGCCGATCGTTTCCAGGCCATGACCCGGCAGCTCACAGACCAACAACGAGAACTCTCCCGGTTTGGGAGCGTAGTCGCTGAAACGTAGGACACGGGCCGACATAGGGGTCCAGACAACAGCTTATCGTTTAAGGGACGCCGGGGAAAGAGCCCTGAGCCGTTTAGGGGGTTACGGCGCTTGCGTAGTACCCCTTACGCGCGCGAACCTTCACATTTCCAAGATCGACCACTACCTTCACGTTGCGGTAAGACTTGGCGGCGGGATTGTCGGAGACGTAACGAATGATGTACTGCGTGGTCACCTCGCCGGCAATGTCGGCGATGGCATGATACATACGTCCGTCCACAGCGGAGCGATAGGCGCCGGTGTCCACGGTTAACGCGTAGTTTCCGTCGTCGGACGGATGCGACAGATAGCCGTCGGTATCTTTATACACATCTCCCAACGGATAAACGACGCGGCCGCCCGTTTCCGTTGCCAAACGCACCAGATTTGCATCGCTCTGGTTCGTAAAGCCGAAGGCCTGCGTGCTGATGCCATAGACCGTCACAAGGTTTCGCTGAGCGAGCTCGACGACCTGATCAAGCGAGTGTTTGCTCGCGTTATCGTGACCATCGCCGATGATTACAATGATCCGGCGAGGCTCGATCGGCTCGCCGTTGACCAGCTTGTGACTGGTGCAGGCCAGATAGACGGCGTCGTAGAGAGCAGAGCCACCGCCCGGTTTGAGTTTGCGAATTTTCTCGACCAGCGGCTCGGGGTCGTTTGTCGTATTGACCGCAATTTCGGCGTCTTGCGCGTAATCGACCAGGTAACCCGAATACTTCTTATCGCCCGTCAACAGAGTCTGAATCAGCTCGATGGTCGCTTCCTGGAAATTCTTCCAATGAATCCGGCTGGCGTTGCTCATATCGAGCAAAAAGCCGATCACCACGGGCTGGCTGCGCTCCCGGGTGAAAAAGCGGATGCTCTGCGGCTTGTTGTCCTCAAAGATCTGAAAGTCCTTCTCGTCGAGATCCGAGACGAAGCGGCCTTTTTCATCGGTCACCGTCACCGGGACGATCACTTCGTTGACCTGGACACGGATGGGATTGTCCGCATCCTTGGCGTTGTTCGCGGGTGTCTTCGGTACATTCGGGGCGGGCAGGGAAACGCTGGTTTCGCTGTTGCCCGCGGGGGTGGCCGGACTTGTCTTTGCCGCCGGTGCGGGGGCCGTCGACGCTTTGGATGTATCCTGCTGTGCCCAAAGAGGGGTGAGCAACCAGAGAGCTATCCCGAGTCCGGATGCAAACACCATCGGCTTACGAAACTGCATGTGGGAGATTGCCTAGTTTGGATTATAGCGAGCCGGGCGGCCGGCAGTCTGTACGGCCCGGGACACGGGTGACCGCCATGCGCGACGGGTTGCTCAATTGGGTAAGGACCATATCTGGTCGGGCTGGTTCTGCCCACAGGATTGAAGGCTCAATGTTTGTGCGTCCGCGCTCGGATCGTTGCTCGTGAGGCACTGGTTGTTGCCGTTCACCAGCTCGCCTTGCAACGTATAGCGCCAGCGTTGGGCTTTGTTCCTGGAACACGGTTGCGTCACGGGCTTCCCGTCAGCAACGCCGAGACAACCCAGGGAAGATTCCAGAGACCCCGCAGAAGTAAAAGTCCACGCTTCTGCTGGATCTTCTGTACATGCTTTGACCTGGTTGCCGGCGAGACAGTGCGTATAGTTCTCGATTGTTTGCCGGTGTCTGCCGGGCGTGATGATCGTGATCGTGCCGGTTCGCGAAGCGTTGCCGCAGGCACGCCCGGAGCGTACAGACCAGATCGCCGTATCGTGAGGCGCAATCTCGACCGCCAGAGAGGATGCACCATGCTGTTCGACGCCGTTCCAAAGATCGCGCACATCCATTCGGCAAGCCGCATTTGCCCGAAAGCCCAAATCGGCGGGTCGCACTTCGATCCGAGCCGGAGCGTCGCCCCGATTCAGGACGGCCAGCGCGTAACTTCCACTCGCCAGCCGTTTAAACAGTACGTCCGTCGCAGAGCCGCGACGGACTAACGTTGCCATCCGGCCTAACGGATCCTGGTCGACTGCGATCACGGCCTTATTGCCGAGTATGGCGATAGCATCTGAACTCAGCGCCGCGACGTCCGAACTGAGGATGAGCGGCGCCGACATCATTGACCAGAGCGCCATCTGGCTCCGAGTTTCCGCGAGAGTCATTCCCTTATCGCCGCCGATGATGAAATCTGCATCGTTCCAATTGCCCGGCCTCTGGAAGCGCCCAAGCGGGAGATTGTAGGAGTAGTTCCAAAGGACGCTGCCAAAGCGAGGCCGGTCCGGGTTCTTTGCGTGGAAAGTCGCGATATCGGTGCCTTCGCGCCAAAGCTGGCCGTAGTCGCGTACCCAAGTCAGCACGTCGTACCACTCCGGAGTGCCTTGGAAATATGCCGGGGCTGATTCCGAAAAGATAATCGGCCGCCCGACGTTCTTCAACGCCGCGCTTTCTGCGGCATATGCTTTGCGATAGGCCTCGATTTTACTTTCATTACTCGGAACGTATACATTGCAGCCGTCCAGCTTCAGATAATCAACGCCCCAGGAGGCGAACAGCTTTGCATCCTGAACGAAATAATCCTTGCCGCCACCGCTCGGTTCACCGCTCCCGGCAAAGCGGCCGCAAGTCTCATAGCCCGCATCTTCATAAATCCCGAAGTTCAGACCAAGCCCATGTACTGCGCCAGCAACCGGTGCCATTCCCTGCGGAAACCGTTGCGGGTCTACGAGCAGATTTCCGGCGGCATCGCGATCTTTCTGCATCCAGCAATCATCGATAGTTACCGTTTTGTAGCCGCGTGCTGCCAAGCCGGTACTTACGAGTGCTTTCGCATTGGAAAGAATTGTTTCGGCTGTGTACCCGCATTGATAATGCGCCCAATCGTTCCACCCCATAGGCGGACGCGCAGCTAGCGTGGATGAACGGGTGCTCGATTGGGCAAGGCAAGGCACGGCCAACGTGCAGATGAGCAGAACAAAATGAACAACTCCATTACCTCGGCAATGAAAGATACGCATTATCAAAGTTCGCTTGTCTATCATCTGTTCAAACTGTTCGTGCCGCCAGGAGTTCGTTTCGTGAACGGGGACGCTTATTGCTCCTCCGGTTTGGGCTGTTCCTGCTCTTCCTGCTCCTGTACGAACTGAAGAATATCGAACCGTTTGACCTCGCGGTCGGGAAAGAAGCTGTTAATGGCCGCCTGCTCATCGTCGAACATCTCGAATACCGTCGACAATTTCGTCAGAATGAGCAATTGCGCGCTGCGCTTGGAGAGATTCAGCAACTTCAGCGCTCCTCCGGCTTCTTTCATTCCCGAATGACCGAGCACCAGAGTGCCGAGCCCAGTGCTATCGATAAAATGCACATGCTGCAAATTGAGGATGAGATTGGGGCTGGGGCGCGTGGCAAAGCGGGTTAGGGCGGCACGCAATTCTTCCGCGTCCGAGCCGGCGACAATGCGCCCCTGAAGGTCAAAAATAACGATTCCTTCTGTTTCCCGCTGCTGAATCGCAAGAGGCATATAGTGTTCTCAATATATCCGGAGCGCGCATTTTAACCAATCGGCGATTGCGCATTTCCGGTTGAAGCTCGCGGTACATTATTAGATTGCAACTCGGACGGAGAGGGGACGTTCATTGTTTGAGAATGCTCTAATCGGTTTGCTGCAGGCTGCGGTTCCGGGACTTCCCGAGCATCGAGTTGCGAATATTTTCCGGCCCCTGGCAACTCCGGGCAGCGAAGAAAAAAACATCGCTCTGCTCACGTTTGCCATTACGGGAGCCATCTTTCTTGTCGTTGCGGGTCTAATCATCTCGACGATGTGGCGCTTCCGCCGGAAGCCCGGCGACGATGAGCACCAGGAACCACCGCAGGTTTACGGCAGTAATCAGATCGAAGTTGCCTGGACCGTGATTCCGATTCTGATCGTCTTCGTGCTGATCGGTGTCTCGGCGCGCGTCATCGCAAGCGTGCAGAACGCCAGTCCGCCATCTACTACAACGAAGCTGACTCTTGTCGGTCATCAGTGGTGGTGGGAGGTTGATTATCCGCAGTTTAAAGTGCGGACTGCGAATGAAATTCACGTACCCGTGTCACGCGACAGGAACAATGCGAGCTACCTGACGCTGGAGAGTATTGATGTTATCCACAGCTTTTGGGTGCCACAATTGGCCGGCAAGATGGATTTGATACCGAACCGGCAGAACTTCACGTGGATCGATCCGCACGAGCCGGGCGTTTATTACGGAAACTGCGCGGAGTATTGCGGAACGCAACACGCCAATATGCTGCTCCGGGTGATTGCGCAGGAACCGGCCGATTTCAATCGCTGGGCGGC
>DAISJE010000004.1:0-25496 GCA_036821665.1 Bryobacteraceae bacterium
CCAGCGAGCAGGCCATTCTCGCCGACACTTTCCTTCCGCAGCAGCGCGGAATGGCTTTCGCAATATACGGCGTGGCGGTGGTAACGGCCCCGGCGATTGGACCCACACTGGGCGGCTGGATAACCGATAATTTCGATTGGCGCTGGATTTTCTTCATCAACATACCGGTAGGAGCGCTATCGCTTTTCCTGACCAGCTTCATGCTGGAAGATCCGCCGTATCTGCTGAAAGAGCGCGCGCAAAAACTCAAGACGAAGCTGAAGGTGGATTACTGGGGGATTATTTTCGTTGCGCTGGGATTGGGTTTTCTTCAGATTCTTCTCGACAAGGGAGAGCGCGACGATTGGTGGTCATCCGGTTTCATTCGTAGTTGCGCCTTGATTGCGGCAGCGGGATTGATTCTTGCCGTGTATTGGGAGCTGAAGCAGAAAGATCCGGTTGTCGACCTTAGTTTGCTGAAGGACCGCAACTTCGGAATTTCTGCCTTCCTGATGTTTATGGTTGGTGTGGTGCTGCTGGGCAGCACCGTGCTAATTCCGCAGTATCTGCAATTGGTGATGGGCTATTCGGCCACCCAAGCAGGCCTCGCCCTCTCTCCCGGCGGCGTGTTGGTAATGTTTATGCTTCCGTTTGTCGGATTCCTGCTCAGTAAAGTGGAAGCTCGATGGCTGATCGGGGTGGGACTGGCGATCACTTGTTTGGCGTTGATCCACATGACGAATTTCGATACGTCTATGGATTTCAAGTATGCCGTCGTAGCACGATGTTTCCAGGCGGCTGGGCTTGCATTTCTGTTTGTGCCGATCAATACGGCCGCGTATGCTTTTGTTCCGCCGACAAAGAATAATGCGGCGTCGGGTCTCATCAACCTTGCGCGAAATATTGGCGGCAGTCTCGGCATTTCTCTCGTGACGACGCTGCTCGCCCGCCGCGCGCAGTTTCATCAAGTCCGTTTGACCGAGCATGCGACGCCGCTGAATCCGGCTTTCAATCACGCTCTGGACGCGGCTACAAAGGTGTTTGGGGCCGGCGGAAGTGAGAACGGCCCGTATGCGCTGATTATGCAGCGGCTGCGGCAACAAGCCGCCATGCTGTCCTATATTGACTGCTTTTGGGCAATGGGCATCGCTTTTGCCGTGCTTGTACCGCTCGTTTTTATTATGAAGAAAACGAAGCCTGGCCGGGCGATGGCGCATTAGAGGCGGCCGCCGGAGATTCGACAAGCTTCCGGAACAAAGTCTCCAATATAGATTCCGGGCTATCGCATAAGCCGCTGTGAACCGGCGACACCTGGATTATGGTGCTGCGCGGAGATACGAGCCAGTGAAATCGTTCGCGAGGTGAAAGTTGCGCGATTGGTCCGGCATCCGGGTCGCCACGAGCGATGCGCGCGAACGCGCTCAGGTGCGCTTGCACAAGGTTCAAATCTAAATCCGGCCAGCCCACGCGGAGGCGCTGTTCCGGAAGATGCACTTTAGCGTCCAGGAATCCCCGTTCCAGGCAGAAAAGAATCACGCCGGCATTGAGAAACTCCTCGCGATCCACGCGCGGGACAATGCGAAGCACTGCGTAGTCAAACGAGTTCGGCGCGGGCATGCAGTGCCTCCTCTACGAAATTGGAAGCGGCATGCAGCCGCTGCTTAAGATATCCGATGTACCCCGCGCGCCTGTCCGCGGGCTTATCCGAACTGTCGAGCGGCACAAGCCATTCGTCCGGGACCGACTCTACGATATTGGCCAGCAGATCCTCACTTAGCAAGGGCCGGAGCGCCGCATCCGCAGCTTCGATACAGCTTGCCCATGGCAGAAGAATGTGGTGCCTGACCGCGAGAAATCGTGAGACCGCCAATTGGTCGATACTCTGCCAGTTGTGGTGAAAATAGAGCGCAGCGCCATGATCGATAAAGTAAAGAGACTTGTGCCAGCAGAGCAGGTTTGGATTGCGAGCGGTACGATCCACATTCGTTACAAGGGAATCGAACCACACGGCGCGTGAGGCCAGGTCCGGACTCGCCGTATCACCGGCGGCGACGTCGAACATGACGGAGCCGGGCAGGTAATCGAGGCCCAGATTCAAGCCGGAACTAGCGCGCAAAAGGTCGCGAATTTCTTCATCCGGTTCGTTACGGCCGAGTGCAGTATCGACATCGACGAGCACAAGTTCCGGTACGTTTAAGCCCAGCGCTCGCCCAATCTCACCTGCAATGACTTCTGCGACGAGGGCGAGTGGACCCTGTCCGGCTCCGCGAAATTTGACCACGTAGAGACCGAGATCGTCGGCCTCGACAATTGCAGGCAGGGAGCCGCCTTCACGAAGCGGTGTTACATAACGAGTGGCGTGCACGGTTCGCAGCATCGCTAGGGAGAGTGTAGCCTGCCGGATCTGAAATCTGCATCAAAATACCAGTGTATACCTAGATAAAAATAGGATATTATGAAATAGCCCTGTCACAAAGAGGCCCACGTTGCACAGTTGAATCGTAAGGAGTTCCGTATGGGATGGTTTGCGCACCTTTTCTTTCGCCGCGCTCGCTATAAAGAGCTTGCCGACTCAATTCAGACACACCTGGAGGAAAAGATCGACGAATTAATGGACGAGGGCCTATCGAGGGAGGAGGCCACCTACAGGGCTCACCGTGAATTCGGTAATCGAACATTGATTGAAGAGCGCAGCCGCGAGGTCTGGCAGTGGTCCAGAGCGGAATCGCTTTGGCGCGATGTGAAGCACGCGTTCCGACAATTGCGGCACAATGCGGGCTTCACAATTACGGTGATCCTCACGCTTGCGCTTTCTATCGGGGCGAATACAGCAATCTTTTCGATTGTGAATGCGCTACTGCTGAAAAGCTTTCCTTATCCTCATCCGGAGCGCATCGCAACCATGTTCGCCAGGACGACGGGAGCTGACTCGTACGACGCGCGCAGAAATATAGACGGCGAGCAGTGGCAGCTGCTGCGCGACAACGTCCCCTCTCTTATCTCGGCTGTATCGGCCCTACGAACGTCAGGTGTGAATCTTGAGGCCGGTTCTCATGCGCACTATGTTCATGAGGGACGGATCTCCGCGCACTATCTCGACGTGCTGGCCCTTGATCCAATTATTGGGCGCAATTTGACGGAAAATGAGGATCGTCCGAACGGCCCGAGGGCAGCAATCCTAAGCTACGCTTTGTGGCGCACGGTTTTTAAGGGAGACCACGATGTCTTAGGAAAAACCGTCCTGCTGAAAGGCGAGCCATACACGATTATCGGTGTTCTGCCCGAGAACGCAACTACTCCATTAAATGCGGATCTATACACGGCGCTGCAACCGGACCGTGCAGGCGAAGGCCAGGCAACCAACTTTCAAGCAATTATGCGGCTGCGCAAAGACGGCAGCTGGCAACAGGCAAATGGCGAGATCAATCGCGCGTTGACACAGAGCGTCCGAGCGGAACGTCTTCTAAAGACAGGCGCGCAGATAACGTATTACTCCGTGCCGTTGCAAAAAGGCGAAACCGATACCCTCCGACCTCAAGTGCTGGCACTAATGCTGGCGGCGGGAATCATTCTGCTGATTGCTTGCTCGAATCTCGCCGGGTTGACGATGGTGCGCATGTTGCGCCGCACGGGTGAGATCGCCACACGGCTGGCGCTGGGCGCGTCGCGATGGCAGATTCAGAGACAGCTTTGGATTGAGAACGCACTACTTGCTCTGCTGGGAGGAACAGCAGCCATCGGCATGGGTTTCGCTGCGCTGCGCGGGCTGCTAGTGCTTCTGCCCGAACATTTCCTGCCCGTTGCGCACGTAACTCTCGATAACCGGGTTTTGGGTTTCACGCTTGCCGTGTCTTTGTTGACCAGCGTATTGTTCGGCATGTTGCCTGCGTTTATGACGGGGAGAGTCGATTTGCGATCCTCGATGTCAAATCGCGCCATAATCGGCACCGGTCGCCTGGGCTTACGGCAAGGGTTGATTGCCGGAGAAGTTGCGCTGACGGTCGTTCTACTGGCTGCTGCCGGGTTATTGATCCGCACGCTCATCCATCTCGAGACCATGCCGCCCGGTTTCAATCCAAACGGAGTGATGACTGCCAAAGCGTCGCTAGACGATGTCCGATACCAGGATCCTGCAGCCTTCCGCAAACTGCTTAATGAGAGCCTCGATGCTATGCGGGAAATTCCAGGTGTGCGCAATGCAGCGATCGGATTGACGCTGCCGTATGAACGCGCCCCGCTGAACTCGGTGACGCTTACCACCGGAAAGGAGGCCGGGCGGGAAATTACAACAAATGACATGTATGTCACGCCTGGGTATTTCGAGACGCTGCAAATCCCGGTGCTTGCGGGTCGAGGGTTCAGGAATACGGACGGTCCCAATACGCAACCGGTTGTAATTATCAACCAGACATTCGCTCGTAAGTTCTTCCATGAAACAAATCCTATGGGGCAATTTCTAAACAGGGACCATAAGAACCTGATGGTCGTTGGGGTTGTGGCGGACACCGTGCTATCCTCCGCCGCTCGATTGAACGCGGGCACCGCGCCCTTAACGAAGGAGGAGGCCATCTACATTCCCGCCGCACAATTCACGGATGGCAAATTTCTTTCCGTACTGAATGCATGGTTTCAGCCAAACTGGGTGGTCCGTACTGCCGGCCCGGTCAAAGATTTGATCAGCCAAATGCAGCGCTCTTTGGCAGAAGTAGATCCGAACATCCCTTTTTCCGGCTTTTACTCGATCAAAGATCTTATGGCCGGGACCCTTGCGACGCAAAGGATTGAGGTGGCACTGCTGACCGCGATGGCGGCGCTTGCCCTATTGCTAAGCGCGGTCGGTATCTTCGCACTGGTGGCGAACATAATCGCGCAAAGGACGCGCGAGATGGGAATTCGCATTGCACTAGGGGCAACGATTCACAAAGCAATGATTCACGTTGGAGGATCAGGAGTCAGGGCGTCCGCATTGGGACTGCTTTTGGGACTGATCCTTTGTGCTGGAGCGCTTCGAGCGATGCGCAGCGTTATTTACGGCATCGGCGTGTACGATATGCCTACGATTGCTGCCGTGGTGTTGACGCTGGCGCTCGTAGCCACTATTGCAACGACAGTTCCGGCTCTGAGAGTCGCGAAGATCGATCCGGCCAAAACGTTACGCGAAGAGTAGCTGTTCAGTTTGGAAACGAGCAAGCCGGACGCGGGGCGTCCGGCGCAGCGCACAGCGCCGCCCCATAAAGCAGTACCAGCCGGCTCACTTCTGGTGATCTTTGGTATCTCTTGTATCCTTGTGCTCGGGTGCGCGGCCGTGCTGCTGTTCAGTATGGTCTGGAGGTTGACCGTGTTGCGGTGAGGGTCTGGCTTCCGTTCTGGGCGGCTGATTCTCCGGGCGCGGTCCCTGTCTTGGCGGTGTGGCCGACCTGTTTTCCGGGGCGGGGCGTGTCTGCGGCTCGCGCTGCTGCGTGTTCGTGCGTTCTTGCGGCTGGTTGCGCTCCGGATAGGCCTGGCGCTGATTCCTCGGCTGCGGCTGCGGCTGAGTTCGTTCCGTATAGTTCGGCTGCGGAGCCCGAGTTACGGGCTGGCTTCGTTCCCTTGTTTGATTTCCTTCGGGCGTTTGATTTACTTCGGGCCTTCGGTTTACTTCGGGCTGAGTGCGTTCGGTAGCGCGCGTGTTCCGGTTGGCTTGCGGGTTATTTTCCTGGCGGGCATTATTTCCTTCGCGCAGATTCGGCGGCGTTCCGTGTGTGGCAGGAGCTGGTTGGCGGCCCTGCTCCGAAGAGCGAGCTTGCGCCGGGGCTTGCGGCCGCTCCGGTTGCCGGTTTTGGGCGGGGGCCGGCGGTTGCTCCGGTTGGCGCGCGGGCTGAGGCTGTCGGGCTTCATAGGCCGCAGCGGGCGCGCGGTTATTAGCCGGTGCATTTCCGACATGCTTTCCCGGAACAGCCGCCACGGTACGTGCGGGAGGCGCTTGCCTTACGTTTGCCACGGGGCGCGGCTGCGGCGCGACAGCCTGGTGCATCGCCTGGAAATTATGTAGCTGGCCAGTATGTTGGTCGAGATAGCGCTGCCGTGCTGTAAATGCAGCGGGCTCGATCGCCGGAGTGTTGCGCGCGACTACCTGCCTTTGGATTACTTGCGGCGCCGGATGGGGCGCAGGACGACCGAGCGTAGGCGCTACTGCCTGACGTGTGGGGGCTACAGGCGGAGCAATGACCGCGGCTGGAGCAATGCGCGCCAACTGCGCTTGCCGCACGACGGCTCCCGCTTGATGCACCGGCCGGCCGCTGGCGAAGGCGGTTTGCGGCATGGCCATCACGGCATTCGGCGCTCTCACATTTACATATTGCTGGTTGTAAACCGTGTGGTTGACATAGACCGTGTTGTATACATTCGTAATGTTGACGGTCTTCACAACGCGCGTGTTATAGACGTTCACGTTATTGAAGTAGGGCCGGCTGCAGGCGTATGGCGGCGTGTAAATTTCTCCAAAACCAAGCGGCACCCATCCGAGGCTGGGCCCTCCGCCTCCTATCGATACGGAGACGCCCCAGTGCGCGCCACCAAACCATGCGACCATTGCGGGCGCATAATAAGGCCGCACGACCGGTCCCGAGTATCCGACACGCGCAACCGGTCCGGGGCACCAGCCCCAGCGGTTTCCGATATAGGCCCAGCGCCCATAGTGGAACGGAGCGAAGCCCCAGGGGGTATTGTCCACCCAAGTCCAACCCCACGGTTCGATCCATGCCCAATGTCCGTATTGGTAAGGAGCCCAGCCAGTAGCCACCGATCGTGGATACCAGACCGGACCATAATCGCCTGTCTCCTGCCAGGTTCCATAATCGTCCAGGTCTTCGTAGCCGACCACCGTGGGCGGAAGATATCGCGCCGATGCCAAATGCGCTTCGTGCGCATCGCGTTGTTCGCACCACGTATCGAAATCATCGGGCGCGGGGGCTGTTTCGATATCGAAATTTAGAGAATCCGTTCCAGTGAGTGTCGCGCTATTGCCCGGATTCAGCGTAAACGCCTGGCCCCCTCCAGTGATCTGCGCCTGGCCGTCGCGCACCACTACGAAACTCATATTTCCATTCGGATCGACGCGAAAACGGTAGACGCCATCACGCAACAGCGTGACAGCGGCGTTTGGCGTATCCACTTCGAAGATTTGATCCTGCCCGAAATCGTGCAGGCGAAAATACATATCGCCTTCAGTGAGCTTTATCTGTACAGTTCGATCATCGAGATTCAGAAATCCGAAGCTGGTATTCGGACCCATCCGCATGGCGGCGACGTCGAGATGCAGTTCCGCTTTTGCGCCCTGATCCGTATAAAGGTAATCGCCGATGGTGAACGGGCGATTCACATCCGCGGGCGCCCACTGATCGATGCCCGCCGGTTCCATCGAAACATTGCCGCTAATATAATTCAGCCGCGCAACTCGGTCCGGCGGATCCCCTTGTGCGTAAGCAGCAAACGAACCCGCTGCCAACAAAACTACGGCTAGTACCGCCTTTGTGTTGAGCATCCCAAGTGCTCGCACCATGGTTTGGTGCCTCCCTGCTACATGGATGTTTCCGGTTCCGCGCTCGTTACCCCGCCAGCCCTCGGATGTTGATTTCTAAAATGAAATTAATACGGCACCGTGCGCGGGGTTGGTTACGGCCGCCTATTCGCAAAAGATCAAAAAGGCCGCTTCAGGCGAATCGACCGCAGGTTGTCAACTCCCGTTGACCAACCCGTCCCACATAATCGAGTATTCGCTGCGATTAAAAAACTGATGCTGCATTGAAGTTCAGCACCGCACGCTGAAGCGTGCGCCACACACACCGTCCTAATCGGTGAGAAATGCGGTGGTTTTGATGCCAGAGATTTCGAACGCTCTGCGGCAGCGGGGATTCTTGCAGTTGACTTTATCGTCCAGCAGCACCATATAACTGGCGGCCTTCGCGAATTTCGCGCGGTCGCGCTCGTCGGTATTGCGAGGAAGTCTATCCAGTTTTCTGCGAACCAGCCAGCGAAGCTCATAATCGCTGGTTGTTTTGCAATATGAGCAATTCAGTACTGCCGGCTTACTGACTGTCGATTCGCGATAAAAAGCACGTTCGTCCACGATGTTTAATGACTGGTGAATTTGAAATTGGAAACTGCTACCTCGTCGTTTCCAGGAATATAGAAGCCAACTTTGTCCTGAGTAAAATCGCGTCCCGGAGTACTTACAGGACCTAGTTCGCTCCACGTCCCATCCAGACTTTTGATGCGCGCGGAAATACCGGCGGGTTTTACCGACATTTCAACTTGAATCCATTCGCCCGAATCGGCGTTGAACGGAATACGGCTAATTTCAGTCGATTTGCCCCCTTGAATTTCACGAACACTTGCATGCTTGCCGTCGAGTGTAAAGAGAATATAGTCGTCCGTGTCGTGGTAACCCGCGTACCACTGCAGCTTACTATGCTTTAGAAAACCTCCGAGCCGACCATGCGCTCTAAACGAATAATGCCCAGCCACTTTCGGCGTCGAGTAATGAACGAAGCCTCCGCCTTTACGAATCTGTTCCGTATCGGCTGCGACAGTGTTGGTCTGAGGTGTCGTCTCGGCGGGCGCCTCTGGGGCGGGTACCGAAGACGGAGGAACAGATACCGGGTTATTGGCGACTACGGTTGCCGGCTGTTCAAGCTGTACATCTGCACCCGAAAGCACGACCGGTGTATTCGCGCTGAAAATACGGAGCAGGCGTTTCGGAACAGCGCTGTTCTGCCGTAATTCTACGGTGTGCTCACCGATTTTAATATTTGCGAGGCTCACGTTTCCGTTCTGGTCGGCGGTTCCCGCAAGCTGTTTATCGATATATATTGCGGTTCCCGGCGCTGCACCCCGCACCTGCAGCGCACCGAACTGAGGAACAGGCTCCAGGCGGAATGCGACTTCGGTCTCTTCCGCCTTCTTGACTTCCGCTGTTTGCGGTGGTGGATCGGTAAAGCCGTCTTTGTGCACACGAATTGTATATTCGCCCGCCTTGAGCGGAATTCGCACTTGCCCCTGAGCGGTTACCCGGCGGTAAGGTTTGTCGTTAATAAAAACGTTGACGCCGTCGCGACCGGCCATAACAACGACAGTGCCTATGTTGGGATCCGATTTCACATAGGCGGTTAGCGCTGGAGCGGGCGTGTAAGTTAGCACGAACCGCTGGCGATCGCGGTCTCTTGCCAATTGCAGATCATGATCGCTCTTGCCCAGATCGTCGAGCGCAAGACCATCGGGTCCCACATCTCCCGCTGGTTTGCCATCCACAATGAGAGCCGCATGTGGTGCATTTGTAAAAAGCCGGCCCTTTCCATCTTGTGAGGAGACCAGTACGGCCATGGCATTTACGGCGGTGGGTGTCCCGACAATTTGCGGCGGAGCGTTGTCCGTCACATCGAAATCGAAACCAGCACTGCCGCTTTGCCCGGTAACTTTAATGTTGTGGCGGCCGGGTTGTAAGTTGTCGAGAACCAGTTCGCCATCCGTCAGATCTTGCGGCGAGGCGCCATCGACAGAAACCGTTCCAGGTACCAGGTCCGTATAAAGGCGGAGAGTGGGCTTTATAGGAATTAGCGGAACATTGGGTACGCCCGCCCCGGCAGCCTTTCCGTTTTGCTGGGACGCAGCAGGCGCAGCACCAGGGATGGATTCCGGCAAGTTGATTCTGCGAGCCGTCTGAATCAGATAAAAAAATGCCGCGCAGATCAGAACTGTAAATAAGAGCGCAAGATAGATGGCGCGTTGCCAGTTCTTCCTGTCTAAACGGGGCACATCCGGCGGAATCTCTGCCACGCCAGATGGCCGCGATACCTTTTCTGCCTCTACGACCGAAATCGAGCCTGCGTCAAGTGGTTCTTCTTCGAGATACGATGTACTTGATTCCTCTCGCAATGAGCGCGCACGCTCGATAATGGCTTCCTGCACATCGGCCGCGAGAAGCTGCACATCAAAATCATCCAGGTGTGTACGCCGGACCTTCTGTACCCTGTCAAAATAGCGACGAAGGTCGCTTAATGAGCGCGAGAGGCGTATTTCGTACTGGATCTGCCCCAACTCGTCCAGAGCAGAAAATGCTTGTTGAGACCTATCCACTTTGCTGGAGTGTGCTCCAGTCGAATTATATCGAGAACGGGCGGCTATTCGGCGCGATTGGCGTAGTTTAGCTCGTAAAAATGGCGGTATTCACCGCTCTTCACACGCTGTATCCAGGAGCTGTTTGCCCTATACCAGTCGATGGTGGCGGTCAAACCGCGATCGAAGCCGATCGCCGGCGTCCAACCAGTTTCACGCGTGAGCTTTTCGTTCGTCAGGGCATACCGGCGGTCATGTCCGGGGCGGTCGGTAACTCTGGTAATCAGCGATTTCGGTTTTCCGGTAGCCTTCAGAATGCGTTCCACAACCTCCAGATTCGGGAGCGAACAGTTGCCGCCGATGTTATAGACTTCGCCCGGGCGGCCCTTCTCGAGAACCGATCGGATAGCGCGGCAATGGTCCTCGACAAATAACCAGTCCCGAATCTGCTGGCCGTCTCCGTAAACCGGGAGCGGCTTATCTTCGAGAGCATTCGAAATCATCAGCGGGATCAATTTTTCCGGAAACTGGTACGGTCCGTAATTGTTCGAGGCTCGAGTCACCGAAAGATTTAACTTGTATGTTGTGTAGTACGAGAGCGCCAGCAGGTCGGATCCGGCCTTGGACGCCGAGTATGGACTGCTGGTCCGGAGCGGATACGTTTCATCGGCCTCATTTGGTGGCTCGATGCTGCCGTAAACCTCGTCTGTCGAGACATGCACGAAACGCGCCATCTTACAGCGTCGAGCAGCCTCGAGCAGGGTGAAGGTCCCATTGAGATTGGTCTGGATTACCGGGGCAGGGGAGTGGATACTGCGATCGACATGAGATTCGGCCGCGAAATGAACAACCGCATCCGGCGACTCGGCCGCAAAGAGGTTCCCCACCGCATCGGCATCGCAGATATCGGCCTGCACGAAACGATAGCGAGGATTGTTGCTTACTTCGAGCAGGTTATCCAAATTGCCGGCGTAAGTCAGCTTATCCAAGTTCACGACATGCTCGGCCCAGTTTTCACGCACTGCCAGGCGCACGAATGCCGAACCAATAAAGCCGGCTCCGCCGGTTACAACAATCTTCATTATTTGTGTTGCAGCTCCCAGTCGTAAGCAATCGCTGTATCGTTGTAAGGGATACGTCCTTCATCTTTGGGATCGTACGTGCGATCCGTAATATAGACCAACATGGAGGGGTGCTCGCCGATGACTTTATACCCGTGCGCAACACCGGGCGGAATCAAAAGCTGCCAAGGCCGGAGTGCTCCGACATAGATCGTGTTCTTTCGTCCGTAGGTGCGGGAGCCGGCTCGCAAATCGACCAAAGCCACTTGCAGCAAACCGGCTGAAGGCACCCAATAATCGGTTTGAAATTTGTGGTAATGGAACGCTTTGATGATACCGGGGTAATTAAACGCAGCGGAGACCTGAGTAGTGGCGGAAGGAAATTGCTCCACTAATCCCTGGCCAAGGCGAGCGATTTCGAGGAAATATCCACGATCGTCCGGCCAAACCGGGAAAGGATTGATTTTGACGTCCGCGATCAAATCGCTGCTGGATGGGGACAAGATCACTTTGCCTATTCCCGGCTCAGCGACCGGAACATTCAGCTCAATACCCGATTCCAAAGTGCCTAAAGCGACGGCGCTCATGAACGCTTGCTTCCACCGGATGCCGCGAGGGCAGGTTCTTGCAGTTGGCTTCCTCTTGTATCGTGCACAAGATTAGCAGCCCGTAGCAGCGATTCAAAGGTCCCGGCGTCCGTCCACCAACCCTCGAGATAACTGAACGACATCGTGCCTTCGCGGATATATGCGTTGTTGACGTCGGTAATTTCGAGCTCGCCACGCGCCGACGGTTTCAGGGTTCGTGTCTTATCGAATACCGTTTCATCAAACATGTAAATGCCCGTTACAGCGTAGTTCGATTTGGGCCGTGCCGGCTTCTCTTCGATTCCAATGATGCGGTCCCCTTCTATTTCGGCGACCCCAAAGCGCTCCGCATCCTCTACTTTCTTCAGCAGAATCTTTGCGCCTCGTTCCTGCTGCGAGAATTCGCGAACAGCATCCTTAATTGAGCCTTCAATAATGTTGTCGCCAAGGATTACGCAAATTTTGTTGCGGTCGGCGAAGTGCTCCGTCAAGGCCAGAGCATCCGCAATGCCGCCTTCGCCTTCCTGGTAGGTGTAATTGATATGTTTCAGGCCAAACTCTTTGCCGTTTGACAGTAAGCGTAAAAAATCGCCAGAATTTCTGCCGCCCGTAACCACCATCAGATCTCGA
This sequence comes from Bryobacteraceae bacterium, assembly GCA_036821665.1. Taxonomy (GTDB): domain Bacteria; phylum Acidobacteriota; class Terriglobia; order Bryobacterales; family Bryobacteraceae; genus Bog-105. The sequence continues at coordinate 12,350 of DAISJE010000004.1, forward strand.
ATACCCGCGTCTACCAAGGTCTGAATCGGGTAATAGATCATCGGCTTGTCGTAAATCGGAAGCAGATGCTTGTTGGTAATTTTTGTGAGGGGGAATAAGCGGCTTCCCGTACCTCCAGCCAGAACGATTCCCTTCATAAACTGACGATGTTAGCAGGTCGGAGGATGGCCTGTGGTTTCAGCCGACTCGACGCACCGCACCTTAAAAAATCCGGTGATTAATCTCATCGTCGAGTCGCGGGCCAAACCGGGGCGGCCAATTCCGTTGTCCAAATTGGACCTTTATAGTAAAGAGGACCTTCCATTTTGAGGAACGTGGCCACCTTTCCGGCCGTCACCCACATCTCGATGTCGGCAGGTTGTCTTCCAATCAATGGGGCAACCAGACCCGCCACCCCGCCGATTTCGACGTGGATCCTGTATTTTTTTGAATGGAGGGTCACTCCTGCTACTCGAAAGGTGTCCTCGCCGTCCGGCTTCGTGGAAAGCTTTACGACGCGTGGCTTTGACGTTCCCGCCAAGTAGGACACCTTCAGCTCCGCAACGTTCGCCGGAAAATTCTCAACAATCAGGGACGTCATTCCATTTGCCAAATCTGGCGGTAGGTCCATGTGTTCGGTGTGGAATTCATCCTTGCCGTTTTTCATCTCTCGCCAGCTTACGGTTTTCATTGGTACATCGATAGACACATCCAGAGGCTCTCGAAAAGATGGCCCTTTTTGTACATGCTGATCGGAGATCAACCGGAAAACACTCTCCTGCGTGAACACGGAAATTTCATCATCGATAGATCCGTCCCGGAAACGGAAAGTCGTTCGCGATGTTATCCGGTTTCGCTCCACCGTACTGATGTCATCGGCGATGGCAATGGTTTTCCCGTCTGCGGACTTAACGACCAAAAATCCGTATGAGGCGCCCTGCTTTTCTTTTACCGGGATAGGATCAGCAAAGAGGTGCGAAACGCCAAAGCGCGCAACAAGCATCAAAACCACAGATCTGCATAATACGCGTGCGAGAAACCGTCTCAAAATGACACCCCAGCCGCAAGGTGCGGCAGCATATGAGTGTGCGACCGCATCACCTTATTTCTTTTGGTGCGCGATGATTTGCCCTTTGATCTTGTCGTAAGTTGATTGAGGGATGATCTTTCTCGTTACGAGATCGGTTTTGGACCGGTACGGCCGGCCGGTAATGATCTTCTGAGCCATAACCGGTCCGATGCCCGGCAACGAGTCGAGGTCCTTGACGCTTGCACTGTTGATATCTATCAGGCCGGCTTTCTTTGCCGATGCAGTTGATCCGGTGTCTTGCGGGACACGTTCAGTTGCTGTATTTGCCTGAGCCGTTGCGAACGTAATGGCGGCTACTATAAGGATCAGATAACGCCTTAAATTCATGTGACTCCGACTTACCCCCTCAAAAGTTATGCGACATATGCGACATGATAAATGCGAGCGACCCTGCGCCCAGGGCTTTCACCAAGGTGGGGTGCTGCGCATAAAAGTTACTCGCCTCCTCGATAATCGAGGGATTTTTCTGTTGAGCGCTTTCAGCTAGTTGACGGACGGCCTCTGGCGGGACTTGTTGCGCCTGTTCGGGGCTGACCTGAGATGCGCCGCTGGGAAGATTGCCAAGGAGGCTGGAACCGATCGCAGGGCCGACGGAACTCAAGAGACGATTCAATATTCCGGCTCGTTGTTGGCTGTCGGAGTTGCTAAATAACGTACTGAGCATATGCGCGAACGGCGGTGTTTCATTTGACCGAAACGCTGCAGCCAAACCGCTTGCAAGATGTGACTGCGAGGCGGTTTGGGACACGTGATCGAAATCCTGTGGTGCATTGCCTGTGTTTGCGGAAGCGAGATTCGCGTATTGCTCGAGAACACCTAGTAGATTTGACATGGGTTCGTTACTCCTGGGGACCAATCGGCCAAGTCCTGACCTCTCTTGTGCTACGGAGGATAGCGATCATCGTGCTTTCAGTTTTGCCAGGCACGTCAGTCCTTCACCGTTACGACGCGTTGTGCTCACTAATTGCTTCTATTCAGAAAAAATTCCTTTCGGAATGGCTCGGCGTAAATATCTTGAAACCGGAGTTATGCTTTTTAGCCGTGGAGCCCGCGCAGGTTGGGAAGTTCGTGCCGCTACTCGTTGCGCTTCGTTACCGGTGCAAACGTGCCCATGCGGAAGGCGTTGATGATCTGCGGGCCGTTCTGGTTGTGGGTGAGTCTATCACAGCACGTGGGAGGCGCCTGTGTGAGCTTACTTCAGAAATCCACTTGCGTTACTGCCGGAGCTTAATTCGTCGTTTAACGGATCGTCCAGCGCAAGAAGCGCGCGCAGTTCGGGTGAAGTCGGGCTTGCGTTTCAGCATGGAGAAGCCTCTTCTGATATTGCTGCTGCGGCTTATCGAAGCGGCAATAGAAGGCGTGCAAAGCGGCCGCCATAACTCCGGAACCTGCATTTTTTATCCTGAACCTTACTTGAGACGCTCTTGTTGAACTTATGCCGTTGCAACTAATTCGAGTGCCGGAGCACCCGGCGAACGTAAAGCACGGGCATCGCGGATGGGTGGTTGACCGAACAAGCGATTGTATTCACGATTGAATTGACTCGCGCTTTCGTATCCAACTTCAAAAGCGACAGTTGCCGCGTCCACATCACCGGCGAGCATGCGCGCCCGGGCGGCTTGTAATCGAATTTGTTTCTGGTACTGAAGCGGGCTCATGGCCGTGAGCGTGCGAAAGTGGTGGTGAAAAGTAGAGATCGCCATACCCGCAACTTGCGCCAGCTCCTCAACCCGAAGCGGTTTCGCATAATTTGCCTTAATCCAAGCGATTGCTTTGGCCGTGCGATGGCTCTGATCTCCTAACGTGGCGATTGCCCGTAAGCGTGCGCCTTCCGGCCCGCGTAGGATTCGATACACGATTTCGCGTTCGATGAGTCCGCTCAGGAACGGGATGTCGGCAGGATTGGAGAGCAGGTCGAGCAGCCGGCACCACGCGCTGAGGAAGTCCGCCGTCACCGGACCGGTGGACATTGCCGGATAATCCGAAGCCACGGCCAGCATCCGGAAGTTTTCCTGGCTGAGAAACTCACGGACGATCGATATATCAAGTCTCAGGTTGAGTGCAAGACACGGTTGTTGCTCGCTTGCTTCGACCACCCTGGCAACCGTAGGCAGATCGACCGAAGTGAGCAGATAGCGAGATGAATCGTAGGTCAGTGTCTGGCCGCCAATCTGTACCTGTTTCCGGCCTTGCGGGATCACAATCACGCTCGGCTTGTAGGTAGCGGGGCATGCCGCGGTAGGAGCTGTTCTTCGATGCAAGGTGAAGCGCGGGATGGGGGTTGCCAGCTTCTCTGACGAGCCGATGTGCCGAGCAATCTTTGAGGCCAGTTCAGTGTTCAACTCCTGTGTCCGGTCCGGCGCAGAGACGGCTCGATTGCTGGTGTTTTTCATGCTATGAATTGCGGCTGCCTTACTCAGGATAACTGCGGATCGCGGTGCGCGGGCAGCTACGGGGATACCATTCGGCAGGATTAGGCAATGATTCGGCAGAATCGGGATACCTGTTCCGACGCGTTTTTCCCTAGTCTGGAAACAGAGGATACGCGAGCAGTGATGCAAAAACGCATGTTGGGCAAGAGTGGTTTAGAAGTTTCGGAGATCGGCCTTGGCTGCATGGGGCTCAGTTTCGGGTACGGGCCTGCTACCGATAAGCAGCAGGCGGTTGCGTTAATTCGCTCGGCGTTCGACCGCGGGGTCACATTTTTCGATACGGCCGAGGCCTATGGCCCATTTGCCAATGAAGAACTTGTTGGTGAAGCGGTTGAGCCGTTCCGCAAAGCGGCTGTTATCGCGACTAAGTTCGGTTTCAAGGAGGGCGATCCCAGGAAAGGGGTGGATAGCCGCCCGGAGCGCATCCGGCAAGTCGCCGATGAATCATTGAAGCGCCTCCGAAGCGATGTAATCGACCTGTTTTATCAGCATCGCGTAGATCCCAACGTGCCGATCGAAGATGTTGCGGGTACTGTGAAGGAGCTGATCCAGCGAGGCAAGGTCAAACACTTCGGACTGTCTGAAGCCGGTGTACGAACGATCCGCCGCGCGCACGCGGTCCAACCCGTGGCCGCGCTTCAAAGTGAATACTCAATCTGGTGGAGAGAGCCCGAGCAGGAAGTACTACCGACGCTCGAAGAACTCGGCATCGGCTTCGTTCCGTTCAGCCCGCTAGGCAAGGGCTTTCTTACCGGCAAGATCGACGAGAGCACGACCTTCGACAGCAGCGACTTCCGCAACATCGTGCCCCGCTTTACGCCGGAGGCCCGGAAGGCGAATCAAGAGCTCGTCGAATTGCTCCGTGACGTAGCGGAAAAGAAGAAGGCGACGCCGGCTCAGGTAGCCCTCGCCTGGCTGCTGGCGCAGAAGCCCTGGATCGTGCCGATTCCGGGCACGACAAAGATGCATCGGCTCGAGGAAAACATCGGCGCGGCGCGAACCGAGTTGACGCCAGATAATCTCCGCGAGATTGACAGCGCTGCCTCGAAGATCACGGTGCAGGGAGCCCGCTATCCCGAACAACTGGAACGAATGATCGACCGCTAAAAGACTTGCAAGCCGGAAACGAGGCTTAGGGATCGCGCCCTTACACGTGCCGTAGAACAACAGCAGCTTTATTTCAGAAATCCGCTGGCGTTGCTGGCGACCGAGCTTAATTCGTCGTTTAACGGATCGTCCAGCGCAAGAAGCGCGCGCAGTTCGGGTGAAAGTCGGGCTTGCGTATCCGGGTGGAGAAGCCTCTTCTGGTATTGCTGCTGCGGCTTATCGTAGCGGCAATAGAAGGCGTGCAAAGCGCGCCGAGGAGCGGAAGTTTTGTTAGCTGTCCCTCCATGCCAAGCGTGCGTATTCATGACGATCACACTCCCGGCAGGAGCGAGTAGCAACACTTCGTCGGGATGTCGCTGCTCCGGGTCTGCCAGCGCTTCTTGCGGCAGCTTGCCCCAATTCTGCGAGCCGGGAACGACACGGGTTGCTCCATTATCGAGCGTGAAATCGTCAAGCAGCCAGATGGTGTTGCAGACCCAGAAGCCGGCGGCATCGGGTATCGCGGCCGCGTCGCAGTGCAGTGGCTGTGCCTCATTCGAGTGAGGATTGGCGGATCGTGCGTTGAAGCTGCTGAGTTTGAATCTCGGACCGAGAACATGGCCGACCAGTTCGAGTATTTGTGGCGCGGCGATCATGCTTTGAAAAATTTCGCCTTTATCCACCAAGTTCGCCAGACGTCGCGCGCCGGGTTCCTTGCGGAACTCAGAGCCGGCGTTCTCGCCTTCGATCTCATACAACTCTTCGATGCGGTTCCGGAGCGCGCCGACCATCTGGTCATCGAGAAATCGAGCAACTACCGTATAGCCGTCTTTATCCAATTGCTGCTGCTCGACCGGGGTCATGTCATTCAATCATGAACCATTTGCAAAGGCGCTGTTCTTGAAGCCGATTTTTCCAAGTACACGACCGAAGCGAGGTTCGGAACGAATCGGATCGAAGCGGGGCTCAACATTCGTCCAAACCAGCCATGCCTCGCGCTCGTCGCAAGCCGCCTCGATACAATGCAGAGCCGCATCCACTCGGTCCAGACCCAGATAGGCGATGCTTTTCCAGTAAGGCGATATGCGACGCGTGCGCGCCAGCTTTTCCAGTTCTTGCACCGATTCATGGGCCTCATGACGCCGTCCGGCAACTGCGCTCGCGTGCGCCAGTGCAGCTATGGCAGCGGGATGATGGCCTGAACAAACACGCGCATTTTCAAATTCGGTAAGCGCCTCTTCATGCATACCCAAATGTTGATAAGCCAGCCCAAGCGTATTCTGAGCAGGTGCAAAGGCCGGTTCAAGGACAAGCGTTTTCCAGGATTGCTGCATCGCAGCCTCGAAATCGCGGGCCACATAGTGACTCCAGGCCAAGTCCACACTAATTGAGAGCGAGAGGGGATCCAATTCCATTGCTCGCCGGATCTCTTTCGTAGCCTGTTCGAAACGTCCCACTTGCGACAACAGAGCAGCGTAGCGGCAGTGGCCTTCGGCGTAGTTGGTGTCTAAATCCAGGGCTCTCAAGTAGCCCATTTCGGCCGCCAGATAATCCCAATCGAAAAGCCTCCTGGCATCCGCTAGGGACGCATGGGCTTCGGGAAGGCAATCGTCGATTTGAAGAGCAAGCGTGGTAAGTTCTTTTACGCGCCGATAGGCTTCAGCCGGGGCGAGCGCGCCCAGCAGTGCAAATAGGTTGTACACATCGGCGAGTCCGGTATAGGCGAGCGCGTACTTCGGATCCTGAGCGATGGCAGATTCGAAACATGCGACGCTTTTTCGGAGATCGGCCTCGTTCCGCCTGTTAAAGAAGAATCGTCCTCTTACATAATCCTGATAAGCATCGAAGGCTGGCGTGTAGCGTCTTGTTGCTTGACGGTTTCCGTCCTTATTAGAGGATACGGCCGGCGGATTGTCCCAAATCTCCTCGACAGGCGCCACAAAGCGGTATCCAAGTCCGGATCGCGTTTCTATATACCTGGGATTCCGGATGGAGTCGCCTAGCGTATCGCGAAGAGTGTTCACAGCGGTATTCAAGCCGTGATCGAAACTCACGTGCAGATCGGGCCACAAATGCTTGGCAAGTTCCGTGCGAGTCACCAGCGTGCCTCGGCGCTCGAGTAGAAGTTCCAGGATTTGAAAAGGCTTGTGTTGGAGCTTCAGCCTGATGCCGCGATTCCGCAGTTCCCGTTCCTGCAGGTCGATTTCGAAGGTACCAAATCGCAGTTTTCGGGTAACTGGCCCAGCGGCACGAAATGGATTGTCGTTAAACGTGCTCATGTGATGTCGAGTCCGGCAACCAGGTTGCATGAACTGCTTCTGATGTGCCGTTGTAAGTGTTTCACTGAGAGGCGCTTAATTCTTGATATTTTCCTAACTCACAGTTGAGGGTCGTCGTACGAAATTTTTCGTCTTCTTGTCAGTACGGATATGGAATCGACAAGGTTCCCCGTATCAGAGCTGAAAAGGAGAATCCACCGTGAAAACAAATCTAAAACGTATTCTTAGTATCGCCGGACTCGCTACCGCCATCAGTCTGATCGCGGCGCCACTGAACGCACAGCAAGGAAGATTTAATCTGCCCGTCGAAGCTCATTGGGGTAACGCCGTATTATCACCGGGTGCATACAAACTCTCGGGACCGTCAGTGACATCACCAATTGGGATACTTTACATTTCCGGTAATGGCCAGACACAAATGGCAGTGCCAGCCGTGACGGAAATTAAGAACGATTCCAATCGCAGCTACCTGCGGCTTGTAAATGTCGACGGCATATACGTGGTACGCGAATTCGTTTCCGGAGCGACTGGAAGGAACTATACGTTCGGCATTCCGAAGACTCTGCGCTTGCGGATGAGCCCGAAAGCGGACCATGACATGGCGACGCTAATCGATGTCACGGGCAATTGACAATAAAACACAGGGCCGTGGGCAGGCGGTTATCTTCGGTCGCCTGCCTTTATTCGTAGCGTAGAGCGAGTATCGGGTCGATTTTGGTTGCGCGGCGGGCAGGGATGTAATAGGCCGCCAACGCTATTAAGGCGAGGACTGCCGCTCCCGACGCAAAGACTAAAGGGTCTTTCGGACCGACCCCATATAGCAGGCTTGATATCCACCGCGTTAATGCCAAAGCTGCTATTATGCCGAGCGCCATTCCAATAAGAGTCAGTTTCGTTCCTTCTATTAATATGAGGCGCAGAACATTCGACCGTTGTGCGCCTAGTGCCATGCGAACGCCAATTTCGCGCGTGCGCCGGCCAACCAGATAAGACATAACGCCGTAAAGTCCTATAGCGGCGAGAATTAACGCAAGGATTGCAAACGTGCCTAACAGAAAAGCCTGAATGGTTGCATCGCGCGTGTTGCCGGCGATCACTTGCTCCATGGTTTGCGGGTGCAGCAACGCCAGATTGGGATCGAGCGAGCGAACGTGGTTGCGCATGGTGGAAACGAGCGCGTTGGAAGGGATCAGAGTTTTTACAGTCAAATAGCCGAAACCGAATCCGGGAAGGGCAAGCGGCAAAGGAAGATAAACCTGCGGCATCGATTTCGCCCGGATTCCATACTCCTTGACATCGCCCACTACACCAACAACGACCACTTTTGAATCGTTCCAGTGAAATGACCGGCCGAGCGGGTTTTGGTTACGCCAAAACGTTTGCGCCATGGTTTGGCTGATGATCGCGACAAAGGACAAGCCCGGGGGAGCTTTCATTTGCGACCCCTGCGCTGCCTTGTAAAGGTCAAATAGTTTCTGACCGGTGATCCCCGCGCGGTTCAGATCCTGTTCGGTGAAATTGTTTCCTTTAAGTAGCGGAATTCCCAAGGTGCGGAAGTAATCCGGTGTGATGAAATTCCAGCCAACAAGCTGGCTCGAGAGCGCGGGATCGGTTTCGCCATCTACTTTGATGTAGCCGTTGCTGCCGCCCTCCAACGGGATTTCTGTCGAGATTGCGGCAGATGCCACGCCGGGCGATTGGCTCATACGTTCCGCGAGTTGCTCGAAGAACTGGCGCCGGGCTGCAAGTGTCGGGTATTTTGTCTCGGGAAGATTAAGAGCCGCGGTGACCACATTCTTCGTCTTTACGCCGATGTCGGCATCACGCAGATGCGCAAAGCTGCGCAGCAAGAGGCCCGCGCCCACGAGTAAAGCAAGCGTGAGCGAAATCTCGGCCACCACGAGTCCGTCGCGCAAGACCCGGCGGCCGTGAGCTGCGCTGAGCACGGATTGCGCCCCGGCCTTTAATTCCTCATTCAGGCCCGGTTCCGAAGTTTGAAGCGCTGGAGCGAGCCCAAACAAAATGCCCGCCAGAACGCTGACGCCGACAGCAAATAGCAGTACCGTTCCATCGATCTGTATCGGGTTGGCGCGGGGGATGGGCAGAGTTTTGACGGCTTCCAGCAAGTGCACGCACCAGGCTGCCCCAAGTATTCCCGCCACGGCGCCGACCAAGGCCAGCAAGACACTCTCAGTCAGCATCTGACGCACTAGCCGTAATCGCCCAGCGCCGAGACTAGAGCGCACCGCCATTTCGCGCCGCCGCGTACTCGCCCTCGCAAGCTGAAGGTTGGCAACATTGACGCAAGCAATCAGCAAGACGAGCATGACTGCTCCAAGCAGAATGAGCAGCGGTGCTTTGGAGTCATCCGTCAATGTATCCTTCAGCGGCATAACGACGGCATGCACCTTATTATTTGTGTTCGGATATTGCTTTTCGAGCCGTTCGGATATGGCCAGTAGATTCTGGCGTGCCTGTGCGAGTGTCACACCGGCCTTCAGGCGGCCAACCGCATTCCAGCGGTGATTGCCATGCGGGCCGAGCTCTTGCAGGCTCATATCGAATGGAATCCAGACATCGGTTGCCGCCTGAAAGCTGAACCAGCGAGGCATGACACCGACCACCGTGTAGGTGTCCTCGTTCAACACGATGGTCTTGCCGACGACGTTGCCGGTTCCGGCGAAATGGCGCTGCCAGAAACCATAACTTAAAACCGCAATGCGATTTTTCCCTGCTGTGTCTTCACCCGCGGCGAGGGTACGGCCGCGTACGGCGGTCACACCGAGCACATCAAAGAAATTGGCTTGGGTATTCACAACCGCCGCCGACTCCGGTTCACTCGCGCCGCCGGCGCTCATGTTATTCGGCCAGGAATACAGGCTCATGGCTTGCAAGGTAGTATTCTGCGCTTGCCAGTCGAGGTAATCCGCGCCGCTCAGCGGAAAATTTCCCGGAGCTTCTTCTGTTTCGAAAAATCGAATCAGGCGGTCCGGTTCTTTGTATGGCAAGGGCTGCAGAAGAACCGAATTAACAACGGAAAAAATTGCCGTAGTCGCGCCGATGCCTAAAGCGAGTGTCACAACGGCAACGACGGTGAAACCGGGATTTCGCCGAAGCTGACGGATTCCAAAGCGAAGATCCTGAGAGAGCATCTCAATAAAATTCCATCCCCACATCTCACGGCTCTTCTCCCGCGCGGCGGTCACATTGCCGAAGCGGCGCATGGCTGCATAATGCGATTCTTCCTGCGACATGCCGGATGCGAGATTCTCCTGCTCTTCCATCGTGAGGTGCGACTGAATTTCTTCTGCGACATCGTCGGCCGGCTTCACCCTGCGAAACAACGCTTTGATTTTCGAAAACTGCCTGCGCCCGTTCATTGTGCCTCCTCCTTTTCCGGCGGTCTAAGAACGCCCGTAACCGCTCGAACAAAGCGTTCCCAACGCGACGTCTCGGTAACGAGCTTCCGGCGGCCGGCGGCAGTCAGCCGGTAGTATTTGGCGCGCTGCTTGTTTTCCGTAATGCCCCACTCACCGGTGATCCAGCCCTCTTGAAGCAGACGCTGCAGGGCGGGATATAGAGAGCCGTGATCGACTTTAAGGGCATCGTCAGACATGCGCTCGATTGACTTTGCGATTCCGTGGCCATGCGTCGGACCCCAGCGGAGAGTCCGCAGAATCAGCATGTCGAGCGTGCCGTAGATTAGCTCGATCCGGTCTTCGTCGCGTTTTCTGGGCATGGTAGTAGCCATTCTACCACCAATCTGGTAGTTAATCTACTGCCTAGTAGCGTGTCGGGAAGACCGCTCCGTACCGTCGCGGCTCCGTTAGCTAGCGAATTCTTTTTACAAAGTGCGGGGCAGGGAAGTTGCGATGGTGGTGGGAACGGACGCTACGTGAGCGGGCGGACGCATAAAGGTAGCGATCAAATTAATTGAAAAGAGAGCTACCGCCGTCAGTTCGGCGACGGCCGAGACCGGAAGCAAACGCCAAGCCAGCGGCCAATTGTAATCGTAGGCGGGGATTTCACAACTCACGCGCAGCAGGCAACCGATCGTCAGCAACAGCAAGGCGACGAACATGAGTTGCTTGCTGAAGAGCACGCGCATGCCACAGAAAGCCGGCAATACTCGCTGGCCGATAGCAAACACCATGGTTGCCAAAAAACCGACTGTAAGCGTATGACGCGATGCCCCGGTGATTCCGCCATTTCGATCGAAAAGAGAGGCGCAAAGCGAAAGCACGGCGGCAATCAGAAGCCAGCCATATGCGCCGCGCACGAAATAAGGGAAGCTGGGATGAATTCCCTGGAGTTTGGGCGGTTGAATGCTGGGCCGAAAGACATGAAGAGCATCTGCCGCGAGTAGCGCAGCGGCAATGAGCAGGGCTGAGCAAGCGACCGGCATGTCCGCCAGTCCCAACAGGATTCCGGCGAGCAGGGTTACCAAAGCCGCTTGAAGTCCGCGCGCATTGGGCTGTGGCAGACCGAGAAAGATGGGAAGCCAACGAGCGTTGAAACCCCAGACCGTAACGACAAGAAAGCCCCAAGTGGAAACGAGTAGTGAACGTTGATCTAACCCGGCAGGAAAAGCGGGCGTACTTTCGCGCAGAGAGACATATAGAGCGCCGCCCAAATTGAGCACTAGCGCGAAAAGGAAGATCAAAGTAGATGCGAGAACGAGACGCATCCACATTTCCATCTTTCGGGGCTGGCCGCCGAGGTTTCGGGAGACCCTATGCTTTCGTACGGTTGTGAAGAACACGAGAAAACCGGCAATCTGCAGAGCAGCCGAGAAGGGAAGTAGCAGCCGCCAGTTCCATCCGTAGACTCCCGCGACCCAGCGGATGGCGACGCCCGATGTCCACAATGCCCAACTCAGCCAGCCGCGGCCGATCGCAAACGGCATAAGCCGGCCCATTTTCGATAGAGAATAGAACCCGATGCCGATGATAAACGTTCCGATCCACCCGAAGATCTGAGCCTGCCCGTGCGCCTGAATCCAGGCTGGAGACAGCGAATGCGCAGCGCGGTGACTGCTTATCGCAATGAGATTCCAGACACCCAGAAACGTGCCGGGTAGCGCCATATAAAGCAGGCCCGCGCAGATGAAAGCTGTTACGAGTTTCTGGAGCGCTCTTTCGCGCGCCACCGCTTCTGAGGCCAGCGGCTTTGAAGCCGCCGATTGCATTGCCGACATTTGGTCAGTGCGCTTTTTCAAACTCCAGAGCTCGCGGGAACAGGATATTGTTTTCGAGGTGAATGTGCTGGTGCATATCGCGCTCCAGGTCACTCAATCCCTGGTATAAGGCTTGATAGCTCATACAAGCTCCGTCCGGAAGCGTGTAGTCATGTGTCAGTGCATGGACCGTGCGAAGCTGCTCACCGGTATCGTCGTGGTCGCTCATCATGTGCCGGATCGGATTGAGCACTGAACCAAAGAAGGCCGGCGGCGGCTTCAATCCCGCTTGTGCCGCATCTTCAATCGTTTTGAGGCGAGGGAACAGAACCTGCTCTTCTTTCAACAAATGACTGACGATTTCGGCGTTCATCGTTTCCAGCAGCTCTCGAAGCTGGTTCAGTTCCGGATACATATGGCCGTGGCGCTGATGTACTTTAGCGGACAGCGCCGCCAATCGCGGCAATTCGCGCTTTGCGTACGCATGGTGCTGCTCTACGATGTATTGCGCCAATTCAGTAAGGGACGAAGTCATCCATCGTCGGTCCTCTGGTGTGGGCCGTGTCACAAGCGCATTCGCAAGATCAGAGAGGAGCCGGTCTACGGGAAGGTCCTTCCCGTTGCAGGCATCCTCCAGCGTTTTTCCTCCGCCGCAACAGTAGTCGATCCCGAGCGCCTCGAAAACCGGCACCGCCGCCGGATGCTGCTGAACTACTTCGCGAACCGTCTGAGTGGCATTTAAAGGCATTTCGTTTATCTCCACTTTCAAGCTATAGCGAAACGGACGGCTAGCCAGTGACTTAAGTCACCGGGCGGGTGATAAAGCGTACCTAGATCAAATGGAGGAAGTTAACTCTGCTTCCAGACCCGCTGCATCGAGTATCGTGATTTCGCGACCATGCGATTGTATATATCCTTGCGCTTGTAGCCGCGCCATGTTACGCGAGACAAGTTCGCGGACAGTGCCGATATGGGCCGCGAGTTCCTGGTGGCTCATTTTTAATTCGAATATCGTTCCGTTAGCCGCAGTGCGGCCATGGGACTGAGCCTCCCGCAACAGCCATGCAATCAGGCGATGCCGGAGGGTTGTAAAAGAGAGTTCTTC
>DAISJE010000005.1:0-23750 GCA_036821665.1 Bryobacteraceae bacterium
GCCGCAGCAGAGCCGCCATGCTTCCGAAATGGCCTTTATTGTCGTGGCTATCCCCTCCGGCCCCGCGGATTGGCTGAATCAGCACCCAATGCCATCTGCGGTCGTCAGAAGCCCACGTCAACCGTGGCAGTGCTAACTCAACAATCTCGGCGCACCCGTGATCGGCGGCGGCCCAAGCCAACTCCTGCGCCGCCTCCTCGCTTGTATCTGCTTCGAGTAGCTTCCGGGCTTCTGCGACATCATGATTCTCAGCGATCATGTAGGGCTGCCGCTTGGCGCCACGCTCGAGGAGCAGCTTCCTGACAGCTCCGTCCTTATGATTCCAGGCATGGCCCAGCGGCCAGCCGGAGGCGTATACATTCGCGTTTGGATCGGCCCCCCGATCAAGAAGCAACTCGGCGATGTCGCGCTGGTTTGCCAGAGCCGCATGCCACAGTGGACCACCCCAGCTCAGCGTCGGCTCTTCCAGTTCGTGAAGCGTAGTGCGCTCATCCACGTCAGCGCCTAAATCAAGCAGCAGCTCCACAACCTCGAGATGGCCATGTTTCACCGCGAGGCTCAGAAGCCCACCTCGTCGCCAGTCGTTCTGACGCAGCAGACCAGGCTCGGCTGCTATCAATTGGCGTATACGCGGAGCATCAGCTAATGCTACGGCCGCATAGATCGTACTTTCCGCGCCATGTTCCAGCAGGCGTTCGGCAATGGCGGGAAACAACTTCGCATTTTCATTGCGAGGCCGAACCGCCAGCGCGGCGCGGTCGAGAGCCGTGAAGCCATTTACATCCTGTTTGCGCACATTTGCCCGCCGCCCTAAGAGCCATGCCACCATTTCTTCATTGGCCGCTTCGGCGGCAATGTGTAACGGTGTGGCGCCGTTGCGATCGCAAGCGTGAATGAAAGAACCGTTCGCTTTTAACAGCCGCGTCGCAGTCTCATTATCGCGCTGTAAAATCGCGGTATTTATTTGATCTTGTATGGGCGAGACGGTGGCGTTCGGGCAGCTCATCTCTTCGCGGCGGAGTCGTTCCTCGTCTTCGATCACGGCAATGACATCGTGATATTCACGATCATGCGCCAGAGCGAATGCGGACGTCGCATCGCGATGCGGCCAGATACCCTTCCGCGCATCCGCACCTGCTTCCATCAGCAGCTTCACCATTGCGACATCCCGCCGCAATACCGCGTAGTGCAACGCGCGATGCTCATCGCCTCCGCTCATATCCATACCGATCAGCTCAGGACGGGCATGCAACAAAGCGCGGACCTGGGCCACATCACTGCTCTGGACAGCCTCGGCGAGCTTCGCAACATTTGCACCATCGACAAACGCCTTTAGTCTGGGCCAACTCTCAAAGCCGTATGCGCGCGCGAGCACTCGCTGTGCATCGTTCAGCGCAAATGTGGACGATTCGGGGTTGCGTTCAAACGCGCGCACTTCCGCAACTGCCGCCGGATCGTCCGCATGATAATGCTCCAGCAGGTCCTTGGCCTGCTTTCGTAGCTGCTCCAGATTCGGCTGTGGCGGCAACCGGCGCGTCGGAAAAAATTTTGGAGTGCTTTCTGACATGACGATCTCCCTCGAGGCCCGGCGTCCGCGTAACGGGCGAAAAGAAGATTCGTCTTAATCTAAGCAGAAATTCCGGAAGCCGGTGGGCTCGGCCCTTCCCGCGGACTCGGTGGCGTCCCGACCACGCCACACCCAATATAGCGCGGGCTTAAGCCCGAAAAGCTCGTGCCGGGTTAACGGCCGCCGGCTGCTCTTCTTCCCGGCTCAGACCAGCCGGCGAGTGAGCTGAGAACGACGAGATCCACACGTCTGTTTCTGGAGCGGCCATCTTCCGTGTTATTCGTAGCAACGGGCGCAACATCTGCATACCCGCTCACAGAGAGGCGATTGGTTTGCAGCCCGAAGTTATCCACCAGCATGTTCAATATGGCGATACTCCGAGCTGAAGAAAGCTCCCAATTGTTCTTGAAAAACTCATTGTGAATCGGAATATTGTCGGTATGGCCCTCAAGCCGGATCTGATTCGGCAGTTTTGATATCACGTCTGCCACTTTGCTCATAGTAGGAAGCCCCGAAGGCTTTACAATCGCTTGCCCCGAATCAAAAAGAGCAGCCTGCTTGAAACTAATAACCAGTCCACGTTTTTCCATATGGACATCTACCTCTCCGCGGCTGATCTCTCCGTTTAAGGATTGCTTGAGGGCATTCTGGTATTTGCTCAGCTCGGCCATAGCCTGAAAAAAAGCATTTGCATCGTATTTCTGATCGCTGTTTAGAACGGAGGCCTTCGCTGCGGCCTGGACAGCCGAATCGCTCCCCTGCGAAAACGCCACCTTGACCGCTTCCGAGAACAGTTTCGCTTTCGCCTTATCGGCGTTCGCAGTAGCGAACATAACGATAAAGAATGCGAGAAGCAGCGTCATGAAGTCGGCGTACGAAATGACCCACCGTTCATGATTCGGATGCGATTCGTTTGATTGCTTTCTCCGGTGGCTCATAACCGTAGTCTCAAGCAGCCCGCACAGTTCGTTTGGGACCCTTCGCCGCCGGCCCATCGCTGACTGTATGCGCCAGATAGGAATTCAACTTATTGCGCAGCATCTTTGGATTCATGCCTTCGAGGATCCCCAAAATACCCAGTAGCGTGAGTTCTCGCGTCAGGCGGTCCGCCCGAGCCCGGTTCTTCACCTTTGCGGCCGCAGGCAGAAGGAATATGTTCGCTACGCCAACGCCGTACACCGTAGCTACAAAGGCCACGGCGATTCCATGCCCCACTTCTTCAATTTTTGTGAGGTTTTTCATCACCTGGATTAGCCCAAGCACCGCGCCAATGATCCCGATGGTAGGAGCATAACCACCGCCGCTCTCCAGAATGGCCGCTGATTGCTCTGCATGGTGTTCCGCCAGGTCGATGTCAAGCTCCATCATCGCTTTTAATTCTTCGAAATCGGTGCCGTCGATCGCCAAATGAAGCGCCTTTTGCAGAAACTGATCTTTAATCGCATAAGCGTCGCTTTCGAGGGACACAATTCCGTTTTTACGCGCTTTTGTAGCATAAACGATCAGATCGTCGATCAGCTTAGCCTGATTCTGAGGCGGCTCGAAAAAAATCAGCTTCAATTGCGGAAGCGCGGACTTCATTACGGAAATCGGGGTAGTGACAAGTACCGCTCCCGCAGTGCCACCCAGCACGATCATCGCGGCGGTAAGCTGCGCTACATCGCGAATGTTACCTTTTTCTAAAATCAGCCCTCCGAGAATCCCGCCGATCGCCAAAGTGAGGCCGAGGATCGTCGCCAGGTCCAACTTCAGTTTTTTTGTGCCAGGTCTCATACGGCTTGGCAAACCTCATTCCAGGACTCTAAATCGTCATCGCGGTAACCGGGATGCTGAGTTTCCAGCCAGTGGACACGAGTGGTTTGCGAAGGAATCTGTACGCGCTGGCGAAAATTCACAACCCGGTCGATAATCTCGCTTGGGCTTTCCAGAACAATCATTTTTTGACCGGTCGTTAGCGAGACTACCGTATCTGGAGTGGCCTCTATGTGCTCAATCAGATCGGAATTGAGGATCAAGGGCAAGTGGTTTATTCGAGTCAAATGAATCATAGGGCCCGCTTCTTTCCATATCGGATTTTCCGTGAAGGATCATGAGCCTGGAACGCATGTAAAACCCAGCCTCTAACCCCAACTACGGAAATAAGGAACGTTGCTACTGATTCATTCGGCTGAGCTTGCTTACATCTTTAGATCAAGGCGAGGAAGGCGCGGAACGCACACCTTTTGCTGACCCGCCGCGGTGTACGTCTCATGATACGAGCCCATCCGCCTCAGCCGGTGCCAGTGTACGCGGAGGGCGCCATTCAATAGAGCTAGAATTCGGCGAGATGTTGCCTGAAATGCCAGGGCATAGGCATGGTACTCGTCTGCATCCTCCGGGAATTGACAACTCTCCGGGAGAGCTTGAATATCTTCAGCAGCCAGCTCGAACAGACGCTCTGCGTCTTGGA
Organism: Bryobacteraceae bacterium; assembly: GCA_036821665.1. Taxonomy (GTDB): domain Bacteria; phylum Acidobacteriota; class Terriglobia; order Bryobacterales; family Bryobacteraceae; genus Bog-105. The sequence continues at coordinate 4,017 of DAISJE010000005.1, forward strand.
TGTGCTGGGGCGTTGGGTCCAGAAGCAAGTCTTCAATCGACTCCAGTCTGCGTGACGCGGCAATTAGAAGTCGCTTCGTATTGTCAGGCTTTGCGTGGGGCCAGATGAGATCAGAAGAATCCGTAACACTGGACCCCGCTTGCGGACTATCGGCTAAGTCGCCAGTCATGTCTCCTCAGGTTGATAGTCCATCGAACCAACACGCATTCTCGACCCCGCGTTCGATTCGAATTGCCAGACGGCTTACTTAGCTTGCTTCGAGTTTGCTTTTGCCGCGGAGGGTGGCGTTTTTTGCCCAGACGGTTGGCCGGACTGCCCCTTCCCCGCTGCGTTATCGAGCAGCGGCAACGTCTTCTCGTCCAAATCTCGGTACTCCACTACAACGGAAATACGCCGGTTAGAAGCATCGAATGGATCTTTGGCGTTTCGGAGGTGCTGGTCTGCGAATCCACGGACCTCTTTTATCTGGTTGCGCCGCACTCCGTGCTCCTGCATCATTTTGCGCGCCACATTGGCCCGATCGCTCGAGAGCTCCCAGTTTGAGTAGCCGCGCAAATCCTGATATGGTTTCGAATCCGTATGACCCTCGACTAGAATGCGATTTGGGAACTCCCCCAATTGTTTCGCAAGCGTGCTGATAACCTCGACGCCCAGCGGCGTTGGCTGAGGACTGCCCAACTCAAAGAACACTCCCTTGGCATTCTCCAGCAATTCGATTCGCAATCCTTCGCCGGTGACGGTCATGGTGACCTGGTTCTTCAACTTCTTGAAATCGGGAACGTTCAGGAGCGCCTGCCGGATCTTTTCTTTGAGTTTTTCGAGGTCCTCTTTGGAAAAGGCCATCGACTCGCCGGATCCAACTAATCCGCTTCCGCTTAATAGCTTCTTTCCCTGCGGATCGATAAAGTACTGGGCAACCGCCTCTTTCACCTTTTCGCTGCTCGACATAAGCCAGAGCACGATAAAAAGCGCCATCATCGCGGTTACGAAATCGGCATAGGCCACTTTCCACGCGCCGCCATGCGCGCCGTGACCGCCATGCTTTTTGCGGACAATGATGATGGGCGGATGCGCGTTCTTTGCGGATTCCGACATGCTTTAGGCCGCCGGCTCCGCGGGTACAGCGCCAGCAGCCGCTCCCTTCGACGCCTTGAAGGACTCTTCCATTTCCTGCATGGACGGACGCAACCTTGGCGGAATCATGCGGCGCGCACTCTCAGACGCCAGGAAGGGAGGCATCCCTTTTACGTACCCGGCGATCCCCACACGCAAAACACGGTAGAAGTCACTTGCATCGTCATTCAATTTAGAAATGTTCGAAGCCATCGGCCCAATGAACCCGTAGCAAAGCAGGATTCCCAGAAACGTTCCCACCAAGGCGGCGGCTACCTTGTGCCCGATCAGCTCCGGCGGACCCCCAAGCGCACCCATCGTAATCACGACGCCGAGCACCGCGGCGACAATTCCTAAACCAGGTAGAGAATCAGCGGTCGTACTAAGGGCGGTCACGGCCTTTTGCTCCTCGTGGTGATGGATTTCCGCATCGGTTTCCATCAGCGTCTCGAGGTCGTGCGGCATAATGCCTCCCACCAGCGACATGCGGAGCGTATCGCAGATGTAAGAGCCGGCAAAGTGATCTTTCGCTAGTAGTGTGTAGCGGCTAAATACCTGACCTTGTTCCGGAGCCTCGATTTCCTGTTCGAGTTTGGCCGCCCCCTCTTTTCTGGCAAGCGTGAACAGGTCGTTGAGCAGATTCAGTGCATCGAGATAGGCTGCCTTGTTATACGGCGAACCCTTGAGAATGCTTAAGATTTGGGCGACAATGCCTTTCAAAATATGGAGCGGATTCGCAATCAATAGCGTTCCCAAAGCCGCGCCACCTATGATCAGTAATTCGGCAGGCTGCACCAGAACGAGAAGGTTGCCCTTTTCAAGAAGATATCCCCCGACTATCGCTCCTATGACGACAACGATACCGATCAGTGCAAACATTCTTTGATGTAGTCGGACCTAGGATAAGAAGTTATCGGGTGTTTTCGTCCCGTACGGGGAATAAGACACAAACACTGAACGAGGTGCAACCGCAGGCTTGTGTGAGCCGAATCCGCCGGCTGAGTGCGCCGCTCAGGATAACGTTATCGACTAAAGTGGCTTCGGGACGAGAAAAGTCTTTCCTTGAATAGCCCAGATTAAACGGTAATCCTCTTAGCTTGTTTTCTACTGGAAAATTCTGAAGTGACAAAGTTTTGGCGTCGATAACAGTATTAGTGGCATGAAGATACTCTGGCTATCGGAATCGGGATCCACCCCGCCATTCGCAGGTCTGCATTGTAACTGGCAGGTAAGTGAATCCTTGAGCGAAGCTCTGTTCGAACTGCAAACAAATGCGGAGACAAATTCGCTGTGCATTATCGAACTGCCTTATATAGAGGAAACCCCGGAAGAAGCGCTTTACCGGCTGCGCCTCGCAAAAAATGATCTTCCGGTCGTTTTTGTGCACTCGAGCGGCTCAGCCAGCGAAGCTGTCGATTTGATCAAAGCGGGTGCGTATGACTATTTCGATCACATGCCGGATGTTGCGGCAATCGAAGCCCTGCTCCAGAAGATTGGCGAGATGCGTGTTCGTTCGATGGAAAGTGCACTGGGCGAATGGCGGGCAAACCTGGTGGGCGGCAGCGCTGCTATGGATCAAATAACGTCTCTGATTGACCTCATCGCATCGCGGCGCTCTACGATCCTCATACTCGGCGAGACGGGAACCGGAAAAGAAGTGGTGGCCCGCTGCATTCATCAAGCTAGCCCAAGAAGTGACCGCCCGATGATAGCCGTGAACTGTCCGGCAATTCCACAGGATCTCCTGGAAGCCGAACTCTTCGGCCACGTCAAAGGCGCATTTACGGGAGCCATGAGCAGCCGTATCGGCCTGTTTGAGCAGGCGCATGAGAGTACGCTTTTCATTGACGAGATTGGCGATCTTCCTTTCGAATTACAAGCCAAGCTGCTGCGCGTCCTGCAGGAGCGTGAATTTCGCCGCGTCGGTGGAACCGAAACGATAAAGGTGGACGTGCGCGTGATCGCTGCCACCAATTGCGATCTTCTCGAGAAAGTAAAACAAGGCAAGTTCCGCGAAGATCTCTATTATCGGCTGAATGTGGTGCCGATCAACATGCCTCCCCTCCGGAATCGCCGCTCAGACATCCCCCGTCTGGTTCATCACTTTATTAAGAAGGTATGCGATCAGGAGCACCTCGCCTTCAAGACCATCTCGGAAGAGGCCATGACGCGGTTGTGTGAATACGCCTGGCCCGGAAATGTGCGCCAGCTAGAGAATGCAATCGAGATGGCTGTCGTACTTTCAGGAGATCGTGCCGCACTGGGATCAGCGGATTTTCCTCTGTCTTCGGACGTAATCCGGAAGCGGACGCTCGATCTCGAAAGTGAACAAATTGTTTCACTGCCCGAGATTGGGCTCGATTTCGAACAGGTAATTGGCCGTATAGAACTCAATCTGCTGGAACAAGCTTTACAGCGCGCTAAGGGCAATAAGAAAGCGGCGGCCAGCATTCTCGGCCTGAAGCGGACCACTCTTGCCGCCAAGCTCAAAAGCCTCGAAGCGCTGGTTGCCTCCAGCTACTGAGCCTTCCTGCGATTTATCCGGATCGGCCACGCCCGATTCCGACGAGATAACAGATTCATAACAGGGGCGAGGCATGCCTCGGCATAAAATCCTAAAACTCTCTTGCGCCGTGCCGATAACTCTCATGAGTGCATCTATGTTCTCTATACAGACCGCGGCTAACCAATTTCTCTCAAATCTGTCAGCTCTCGAACAGCGCCTGGACAAGTCGAACCAGCAGGTGAGCAGCGGACTGCGCGTCCAGACGGTCTCGGACGATCCGGCTGTGGTTTCACAGATTCTGCAGTTGAATGCGCATGTAGCCGCCAACAATCAGGTTAAGACAAATCTTAGCCAAGTTCAGACCGAAGTGAATGCGGCTGAAGCAGCAATCAATACCGCTACAACGCTGATGGATCGGGCGGCACAAATCGCTACCCAAGGAAGTTCCTCCACCTCCACCGTCGATCGCAGCCAGCTCGCGCAGCAAATTAGTGATATTGCCACCGAGATGCAGCAATTAGCAAACACTCAGGTTGCCGGCCGCTACGTCTTTTCTGGAGATTCCGACCAGGTTGCTCCTTATCTTCCCGTCGATTTCTCCACAAATCCCACAAATGGCGTGGGTGCGTATCAAGGAAGCGCCAGTACGAGATCAGTCGTGGATTCCTATGGCGGAAAAATTTCCATCTCGTCCACTGCGCAGGACATATTCGATGGTGGCGGCACGCCGACCACCAACAGCGTATTTCAGACACTTGCCTCTTTGTACGCTGCCCTGACCGCGAACAATCCAACGGCTACAGCCCAGGCATCGGCAGATCTGGTGACGGCGGCCAATTATCTGAATGGTCAGCAAGCGCAGTATGGAGACATTCAAAACAAAATATCCGATGCCCTGACGGCGCAAGCTTCGCTGGACACGAACCTCCGCGCGCAGTTAAGCACGGCACAGGATGCCGACGAAGCCCAAGCGGTTATTCAGCAGCAAACAGACACAACCGCTCTGACCGCCGCGGAAACAGCCTATTCGTCGTTCCCGAAAAAGAGCCTCTTTGATTACCTTGCTTAAGCAGAGTTTAGAAAAATTTTTGTTGGGGCAGGCGCTTTCGCCGGCAACGGGCTCTACCGCCCACCCAAACAGCTAAAAAGGACACTATGCCCAGTCTTGTTGACTCACTCTCCTCGGCAGCTCATTCGCTCAACTCCTATGAGCAGGCAATGCAGGTCGTTTCAAATGACACGACCAACTCCGCCACGCCCGGCTACGCGAATCAGGATCCCAAGTTTCTGGCGGACTCGTTTAATCCGTCGGGTGGAGGGAATGGGGGTGTCACAATGGCCGGGCTGCTCAGTTCCCGGGATGAATATGCCGAACAGAGCGTCCGTTCCGCTCAATCGTCGGAAAGTTTTTCCGCTCTGATGGCGGTCAATCTTCAATCGGTAGAAGGCCTTTTCCCGTTGGCCGACAGTTCATCGAGTTCTCTCAGCAGCACCGGCGTTTCCGGCCGATTAAACGACCTGTTCTCCGCATTTTCGAGTCTGACAACCAATCCGAACGATACTGCATCGCGTCAAAGCGTGATAAATTCCGCAGGGAACCTCGCGACCTCCTTTAACGAAACATATACGGGATTAAGTACTGCAAAGCAAAATGTCCTGACTCAGGGTGGCACCTACGTTCAACAAATCAACGCGCTCGTCTCTCAAATTCAACAAATTAACGTTGCCAAACAAAAACAAGCCTCGGCATTGACGGACCCTGGCTTAGACGCCCAATTGCATTCCGATCTGGAAACCTTATCCCAACTCGTCAACATTACGACCCAAACCGCGACCGACGGCACGACGAGCATCTTTCTCGGTGGCCGGAGTCCGCTTTTAATGGGAGCCGAGCAATACTCCATCTCTACGACAACGGTCAGCGGACAGTTGCAAGTTCTCGACAACAACGGCAATAACATTGCAGCTTTTGCTACAAGCGGAAAACTTGGAGCTTTGGTAACGCTTGCAAACCAAACTCTTCCCGGCTATGTAAGTTATCTCAATACGCTTGCTCAAAATGTAGCCGACATAATTAATGCAAAGCTCACCAGCGGAGTTGACCAGAATGGCAATCCCGGAGCTGCATTATTCTCTTACAATCCGTTATCTCCGGCACAAACACTTACAGTGTCTATGACAAATCCGTCGACTCTTGCTGCGGCAAGCGCCTCAGATCCGGGCGGCAACGACAATGCAGTCGCCTTATCAACGCTCGATAACAATCCACTGGCCGGCCTCGGCGGATTCACCTTTACCAGTTATTACGGAAACCTGGCATCACAAGTCGGAACGGATTCGAGCAAAGCGCAAAGCGACCAAACAACCAATCAGCAGATTCTGACGCAATCCCAAACCTTACGATCCAATGTTTCTGGTGTTTCCCTTGACCAGGAAGCGACCGAGCTTGTCGAATATCAGCAAGCGTTCAACGCGACGAGTAAACTCGTCAACGTTATCGATCAGATGATGGCGACCGTAATCAACATGTACCCGGCGACGAGCTAATGCTTACGCCGATACCGAAAACGCTCGGGATATCGTGTAACGGTCGATTTTCTCTTCGGAAACTTGCTGCTTAGCTGGCCTGCCGCTTGGGTTTACCAAAGATTCCTTCATCTATGGAAGGAAATTCCAGTCCTACCTTGTACCCGGCCTTATTAGGCGTGCAGTGGCATACCCGTGCAGTATAGTTGACGAACCGATTTGAAAGGTAGAGTATTTCGCCGCTGTGTACGCGACGATCTAGCTGAATTCCTACTCCGCCGCGAGAGATATCCAATAAAATCGACGTCGCAACCTTCTGCTTGCGGCCGGATCGTTCGCAGAATACCTCGACGAGACCCACTTCTGGTGCTGGTTTCCGCTCGTATCTGCGAGGCTTTTTATCAGGGCTTGTTCCCATTCGTACCGTTCCTTACTAAACACATCGGCTGATCCGTGCATTCCTGTATAGGAGGAGCCATTTAAAATATCTACAAGCGTCTGCTTAACGGTCGCCGGCAATACCCGAGAACATTAGCTCCCGGATTTAGGCGGCCATGTGATTTGCCCGCCGCGTCGCAGCGCCAGGTTGCCTATATGGCCGGCTAGGGCGCAGCTCACCCCTGTCTGCACTGGCGCATTTGGCTGCTTGCGACTGCGCACGCAATCGAAAAAGTTCTGCATGTGGGAAATGGTTCCATCCTGAAAGCTGCGCTCGCTCAGCAGCGGATTTCCCAGCCGCACGCCCTCGCGAAACACATTAAAGCCGTCTCGGTCGATTTTGAGCGTTGCCTCGGTGCCGCGAAATTCGAGACCGCCATCGTCAATCGAAGAAACCATGGTTCCTTCGTACCCAACCTCGAAGCCGGGATAACGAAAGGCGGACTGAATGGTGTCTGGACACTGCCACACCTCGAATACGTAACGGTCCCCCATCGTGCTTGCAAAACTAGGCTCAGACGATTTCATGGCCCAATGCACGACGTCAATCCAATGGGTGAATAAATCGGTCATCGCGCCTCCGCCGAAATCCCAGAACCAGCGCCAATTTCGAAACTTCTCTTCGGTGAATGGCTGCTCCGGCGCCGAACCGAGCCACCGTTTCCAGTCGAGCAACTCGAGGCTGGTAGGCTTCCTGGGCGTGTGCTCCTGGTAATTTTGAAACCAGTAGGTGCGTACCCGGGTAACACGCCCGATATTGCCACCCTGGATTAATTCGGCTGCGCTCCGGAAATGCACCCAGCTTCGCTGCTGCATTCCGCATTGAAGGATCCGGTTAGAAGCGTGTACCGCGCGAAGTAACACCTCTCCTTCTTCAATAGTATGTGTAACCGGTTTCTCCAGATAGATATCCTTGCCGGCCGCAATTGCGTCGCAGGCCATCCGCACGTGCCAATGGTTCGGTGAAGCAATGATCACCGCGTCGAGGTCGTTCTTATCGAGCAACGCATGGTAATCGAGATGAGTGCTCGCCAGATTATCCGACTTTTGCCGGAATTTGTCCCTGCGAGGCTCATAAACATCGCACACCGCGAGGATCTGGCAGCCGCCGCATTTCTGCGCTGCGTCGACCAGGCTTCCCATCCTTCCGCCACAACCAATCAGACCGAGCCGAATTACATCGCTCGCATTGGAGGCGCGGGCAGCCGCGACGGCAGTTAGCCCGCTCGCCATGAGAAAAGTACGCCGGTTTGTTCGCATATGGCTCGATTGGTATCGTACAGCACTCAAGACTTCAACCCACTTGGTTCACGAGGGTTCCGATCGGCGGTATGGCAATGCGAATTTCATCACCGGTTTCGAGCGTAAACGAATCGGGTGGAACAATGCCGGTACCCGTCAGCAGAAAACAGCCGTTTGGGAAGCTGTTGTAACGGTACAAAAATTCCGCTAGTTCTTCCGGCTTTCGCTTCATTGCTTCAAGAGATGTGGAAGCGGAGAATTCGCTCCGGCCTGAGCGCAAAATTTCCAGTCTAATCTCCGTTTCTTTTGCCAATGGTTCGTTTGACACAAGAATGCAAGGGCCAAGCGCGCAACTTCGGTCGTATACTTTTGCTTGCGGAAGATAGAGCGGGTTCTCGCCCTCGATATCGCGCGAACTCATATCATTTCCGCAGGTGTATCCGGTAATCCGCCCAGCCGGCGTAATAAGCAGCGTCAATTCCGGTTCGGGAACGGACCACTTAGCGTCCCCCCGTATTGCAACTTTCGCGTTCGGAGCGGCTACACGATGCGGCGTTGCTTTAAAGAACAGCTCCGGCCGCGTTGCCGTATAGACGCGGTCGTAAAAATCGCCACCGCCCGAAGACCGCGACTCCTGCATTCGTGCATCCCGACTACGGTAATAAGTAACTCCCGCCGCCCAGACTTCCTGTGTGCCGATGGGCGCGAGCAGGCGGTCAAGCACGTTCTCGCCAATGCCGGAGGCACGCTGAACCGCTTTATCCAGATAATCGTAGAGGTCTTCCCGCTTCAGCAGCGCATCCCATATCTCGGCGCCGCCGGTTTCGATCAAAGAGAGCCGGCGATCTCTCTCCACCACAATTCCATCTCGCGTGCGATACAGTCTCATTGCCTACTACTGAATCACACTCCTCCCGCGAAGCGTCTTGAAAGAACGAATTTACTTTGACGGGTTTGCGCTTAAGCCGCCGGCTGGAGTCAAATCGAGAGCGCTTTGCGCGATAGGCCGAACCGTTCTGTTCCAGCGGAACAAAAGGATCCGAGCCAGTCGCATCGGGAAGTAGAGAATTCGAAAGCACCTTGGTAATTGAATCAGGGCAAAATCACCTGGCTTAGGATTGAGTTCCGGTCCGACAAACCGCCACAGGACGCGCACTCTGTCGATAAGTCGCTCCCGGCTCCGCACGAAAGTTAAGATTCGCTCCAGGTATACGGCGGGTTCACGCTCAGCAAATATTCGCATTTGGATTTCGCGACGGATGTTATCTACTTTTTCCGTCCGGGAGTGTGGCTCCAGTTCCTGGGGAAGTTGTACGCCGCAAATCTCTCTTGCCAGCGCCAACCCCACCAATAGCATCCTCCGACAACCGAGCCTGTGAGCCCGCGCCAGTAGCCGATTCCAATCGATATCGTGAAACGCTATCACCGCTTGTGCGATATCGCAGATCCATTTCATGCTTCCCCAACAATGGTTCGTTCCATGAGCGGCCATCAGCAACAGCATGTGTTCCCGGCTGAGCGTCGCAATGGGGTGGCCCATGACTGTAACGGCCTGGCGCTCCGCCCAAGCCTGTTCAAAACGGAGCGGAAATACAAAAGAGGCATCCGCAACGGCCCAATGAAGCTCTACGGCGAAGCCCAGTTTGCAATGAACAAACAGAACATGTTTTCTGGTCTTGCCCGAAATAGAAGGTGGCTCTCCGCCCGTGCCGCTAACCGGTTCATAGCCGCATGCTTGAAGAGCGCGCATAGCCTGGTCGATCTGGCGCCTGGCGACAAGGAGATCGAGATCGCGAACCGTCCGGAGCGAGAGCTTGCCATACAACAATAAAGCCAGCGTGGGCCCCTTGAATGCGAGAGCAGATACTCCGTGTTCCTCCAAATATTTGGATACGCGAACGAGTTCGGCTGCGTACAAAAAGCCGTTGGAGGCGCTTTCACGAAACTCGTCCTGCAGCACTCGCAGCGTGCTTGCCGCGGAAGCCGGCAAGCCTGACGCGTTCAAACCCTCATAGACAAGAGGCACGATACCATGCCCTCGCGCCATTGATAGAACCCTTTGGCGGAAGGCTGCATCGCTTACGGGACACGTTAAGCCGGCGCGGCCGCCCGAATTGTAATAGGCCCTGAGACAGGCGAGAATGAAGCCGCTTTCACTGGTCTCGAAGCACGCGCCCGTGGCTTTTACCACCGTCTTTTCCAACCGATCTACGGGTGAATCGGATGCGGTGGGTGAATTGGGTGTGGAGGGTGAGGTGGATGCTGCGGATGCGAGTCGCCCGATTGTGCCATGGCAGGCGTGGGCGCAACAATGGAGCGAATCGCCGGCAGCACCGTAGCAGCCGATCCGGCAGCCAAACCCAATCGGCGCACCAGCGTGCGGCGTGTTGGCAAAGCGGCCTTATCGAACGCCGGTTCGTCTACCAGCAAATGAGTGCGGGCCAAACCCTTCAAAGCCCTGCGCACGATATCCAAGTCTGGCGGTAAGCCAATCTCCGGCAAACCCGCCGCGATATGCTCGATGCTTGTAAAACCGTCGCAACGCCGCCACACGAACGACGTGCACTGGTTCAAGCAGTGAATTCGATTGCGCTGATGATCATAGACCAACGTTTCCGATGGCAGCTCTTCGATAGTCAATTCTGCCTTCCTTGCCAGTGGTCCAATCTTTGAAGTTTCCACGTTGTCCTTCCTTACTCAATCCAGAAGTCTCTCCAAGGTCTCGAAGAGAACGGGCACGGTAGCTTCGGCCTCCCCGCGAGGCGAAGAAATTGCCCGCGCCGACGACACCAGCTTTCCCACATACTCGACGGCCTTGATCGGATCCGAACGAACCGCAACTGCATTACTCAAGAGTTCGAGAGCCGCCTGCCCCGGACTGAGGCGCGTCGGACACCAAGCTCTCCCCGCACTATAATGCGTTGCAACGATCGCTCCAATTCGATAAGGCCCATCCGCGATTTGTAATCCCTCTTGCTCGGGATGCACAGTCAATTTGCCTCGAGGCGTACGTAGAGAAAGCGGACGGCAGAACGGATGTACCCATCCGCGTGCATCGATCCGTGCAAACTCGTCCGAGAAATAGACCGCACCCGCCCGAATCAATGCATTGATTAAAGTGGATTTCCCGGTACACGTCCGTCCCGGGAAGAGGATGGCTCGCTGCCGCCACCCGAGTACGCCGGCGTGCAAAAACAGGTGATCGCGCGAATGCTTTGCGATTGTGTGCTGCAGGTCGCAGTCAATAGAATCAAGAGCGGCCGTCAGGCTGGCATGCTGTAGGAGGACCCGCGAGCCGTGATACGCGCTATAAGAATCGCGTCTGAGTTCCTTCAGCGAATAGATAAAATCCAGTTTTGTAAAATCGATCGGGGCTGAGTCAGGAACAAAAACCGAAGAAATCTTCGCCAATAAATCGCCGGAATTTGTCCGAAATCCGACGCGCAAACCTTCTGAGGTAATTGCCGCTTCCCGAAACATACCGCCAGTGCGCACTTCGGCCACCGACTGTTAACATGCAATTCCTACCCCGTACACCGAGTGGCAATTATCCCGCTTTTATCGATGGATCCTACCCGTGGCGTGAATCTTCCGCTGTTTCTATGTGCTAACCCTCGGGACTATTTCCGACTATTTCTCTCCACTTAGCCTGTAAAGGAAAATCACTGATTGGCCTCAATGTCGATCATGATCGCGATAATCGCGATGTTCTGGTCTGGAATGGATGTCGTGGCGCTCCGCGGGAGGTCCCGCTGGCCGCCGATAGGTGTACGGTGCAACGTAGCGGCTACGATTGGCCCAAGTTCGCACCCAAGGACGATGATCTACCAAAATCGTATGCTCTCGCCAGCCGAATCCGACATCGCCCCAACCCCACGGAGCGAACGCCGCGCCAACGGTAATTGCCGGACCGAAGCGAATAGCACCAGCCAGATAGAAGCCCGGGCGCGGGCGCACAAAGACGACTGCCGGATTGTAGTACGGCACGTAGTAATAGCCCGGCGTAACGGGTACGATTTGGATATCTTCCGGACCGGCCGTTACAACGCGCGCATACGAGCTGTTCTGAAGGTATCCATACCTGTAAGCCTCCTGACGCATATGCTGGACGGCGTCCATAATGTCGCCGCGCTGCACTAATACGGCATTGCCAAGTTCCTGCGTCCAGCCCATGTATTGCGCCATATAATTCAGCACGGTGGGAAAAGGCAAAAGCGCCAGCACACTGGGATCCCACGGCAAATTGTCGTCCTGAATTGCGCGCGCCAGCGCCTCTCCTCTGAGATAGGCATGCTCGTTCGCCCACCCCGCCGCGTCGGGAATTTCGTTCGAAAAACTAGCCGCCGTCAAAACTTGAGCCAGCAGGCCGTCCGGATATAGCGCAATCGGCTGCACAAGTTGGTCAAGCTGCTGAGGCGGCAATAACGGTGGCTGGCCATATTGGGGCGGCGGATACTGCGCCGGCGCCGCCGGATACGGATTCGGCGCCGGGGCCGCCGGGTATTGACTGGGGGCGGGTGGCTGCTGCGGATATTGGCTCTGCGGGTACTGAGGCGGAGGATATTGCTGCTGTGGATATTGCTGAGTCTGCGGATATTGAGGAGGTGGTGGATTCTGAGGATATTGAGTCTGCGCAAAAGTGGACACGGTTGCGCAACTTGCCGCCAATATTGCCGTCATCGCGGTGGAAACCAGGATACGTTTTCGCATAAAAGTTGGGCTGTAAAAGCCGCCCAGTTAGAGGACGCTGCAATTTCGGTTGTGGATACCGCACTCGGCATTAATGTTGATTAAGCGCTTGACGTTACGATGTGAAAAGGTTGCGATAAGCTGCTCATCCCCGAATTCGAGGCTCATGAATACAATTGCCAGCCGGCATCGTAGGCGATTTCTTGTCATTACGCTTTCAGCGGTCGCTGTCGGATCGTTTCTATCTGCCGCAAAGGGGATAAACTCCGGTTCAATATCCCCACAGGCGGCGGCACAGATCAATCCGAATGCGATGCCAATCGATTTGGATCGCGGTGCCAGCGGCCTCTCGCGCTGGCTAGCGGCCCTGCGTACCAGAGCCAGCATCCTCATGGTGGTTGCGCATCCCGATGACGAAGATGGCGGCATGTTGGCCTATCAGAGTCGCGGCCTCGGCGCGCGAGGGACGCTACTCACTCTGAATCGCGGCGAGGGTGGACAAAACGCTATGTCGGGCGATCTCTACGACGCGTTGGGCTTGGTACGCACACAAGAGCTGTTGACCGCAGACCGCTATTACGGCGTGAAGCAATACTGGACGCGCGTTATCGACTACGGCTTTTCGAAAACACGCGAAGAAGCACTCGATAAGTGGGGCTACGACCGTGTGCTTTCCGATGTTGTGCGCGTTGTGCGAATGACGCGTCCGCTGGTGATTACTTCCGTTTTTGCCGGCGCGCCCACCGATGGTCACGGCAATCATCAGGTCTCTGGACAAATGGCCCAGGAAGCATACGTGGCGGCCGGTGATCCGAACCGTTTTCCGGAACAGATTCGCGAGGGACTACGTCCATGGCAGCCGCTGAAAGTCTACGCCCGTGTTCCGTTCTTCGAGCCAACCAAGAATCACACCATTTACGATTACGCCACCGGCAAGTACGTGCCGATCCGCTTTCGTAACTACACGAACAACACCTGGATATTGGAGCGGCCTACCACAACCCTGACAATTCCGGAAGGGATGGCCGATCATGCTGCCGGATTGACGTTCCAGCAAATCGGACGCTATGGCTGGGGATTTCAGAAGAGCCAGAACGGCGGTGGAACCCTTCCCCAGCCGTCTCTTTACAGTGCTCCCTACCATCGCTATGCATCACGTGTCCCCGCGGCTGACAAGGAGAATTCGTTTTATGACGGCATAGACGTCTCCCTGATCGGCATCGCTTCGCTGGCCTCCGGCGATACGGGCTTTTTGAAGACCGGCCTTGAACAGCTCTCGAAAACGATCGACGATGCCAACGATCGCTACCGGCCCGCTCATCCGTCGGATATTGCTCCATTACTCGCGGATGGTTTGCAGGCGACTCGCGCACTTATTGAAAAAGTGCAATCGAGCGATTTGACCAGCCCCGGCAAAGATGATGTTGTTTTTGAGCTGCGCGTCAAAGAAAAGCAATTCGAAAAAGCTATGAGTCTGGCTCTCGGCCTTTCTTTCAATGCCGATGTAGCTCCGGCTAAAGAGCCAACGGGACCTTTTGCCGCTTTTCGCGGCCCATCGCAGACTTTTACGATTGCGATTCCGGGCCAGTCTTTTGCCGTCCAAACTCATCTGGTTAACGAAAGCTCACAGCCGGTTCGCGTCGAAGATATCCAGGTAGAGCCGTCCTATACAAAACCTTGGGCAATCAAAGCCGAAAAGGCGCCACCGACCGAATTGGCTGCCGGCAAGGATTTGCGTGTACGATTTTCCGTTGCCGCGCCGCAAGACGCAAACCTGACCAAGGCCTATTTCTGGCGTCCCGATGAAGAGCAGCCGTATTACAACATCAGCGACGACCGTTTTCTCACTCTGTCTTTACCGCCTTATCCGCTCTGGGCAGGAGCCCGCCTCAACTATCGCGGAGCGGATTTCGAAATTCGCAAGGTTGTGCAAACAAACCAACGCATCGAAGGCACCGGAATGGTCCAACAGCCCCTGCTTATGGCTCCTGCGATTTCAGTCTGGGTTTCGCGCGTGGCCGGAGCAGTGCCGTTATCCGCAAGCTCGTTTGCATTCACCTGCACACTCCACAGCAATGTGAAAGGGCCGGCCAAGGGAGTTCTTCGTCTGAAGCTACCGCAAGGCTGGCAATCGACTCCGGCCCAACTTCCCTTCAGCTTCGCACGCGACGGCGAGGATGAGAATGTCTCATTCCAGGTAAAACCCGGCTCCATACAAGCCCACGATTACGAAATCGAGGCCAGCGCAGATTACGATGGCAAGACATATCGCGAGGGATACCGTCTGGTGGGTTATTCCGGCGTGCGACCGTATCCTTTTTACCGGTCCGCGCAATACAAAGCAGTGGGAGTAAACGTCACAACGGCTCCGAACCTTCGAATTGGCTTTTTCCCGGGCACGGGTGACGATGTACCGCAGGCACTTGAAGATCTTGGAGTCCATCCGCAGATCTTGTCCGCGGGCGATCTGCAATCCGGTAGCTTAAGTCAATTCGATGCCATCGTGCTCGGCGTCCGCGCCTACGCCGTCCGTCCCGAACTGCGGGCCGCCAATAACCGCCTGCTCGATTACGTAAAGAACGGCGGTGTTCTGCTCGTGCAATATAACCTGCAGAATTTTGAGGACGACTACGGGCCATATCCGTTCTCTTTGGGTTCCAATCCGCAGAAGGTCGTGGATGAAAACTCGGCAGTGAAGTTCCTCAATGCCGACAGTGCGGTTTTAACTTGGCCTAACAAAATCACCGAGAATGATTTTCGAGGGTGGCAGGAAGAACGTGGCCACGGCTTCATGGAGAAGTGGGATCCCCGCTATAAGGCGCTCGTCGAGACACATGATCCCAACCAGGATCCCCAATCCGGCGGCCTCTTAGTGGCGCATTACGGCCGCGGCATTTATATTTACGATGCGTTCGCTTTGTATCGACAGCTTCCGGCAGGTGTTCCCGGCGCGTATCGCATACTTGCGAACCTGGTGAGCGCAGGCAAGAACCCGGAATGGAAATAAGTTCGTGAATCCTTAACTTAATTCTTCCGCCATCTTTCGCGCGCGTTGCCACTGTAGTTTGTCGCGGTATTCCTCATATAGCGTCGTGAAACCCGCCCACCAGTAACCACACACGAACAGCAGCAGAAAAGGAATCGCAAAGAAGTTATACGTTTCTATCGCAAAGTCGATCATATAGGCAAAATAGCCGCCGATCAACAGCTCGATAAATGGGAGCCATCCACTCCGCCTTCGATAGGCCGCTGAACGAATCTTTACCTTCTGCTTTCCGATCGCATATTTAGCAGTGCGCGCAAAGCTAGATTGAATTCCGAAGAGCGCTTCCATCACTCCTTTGCTATTGCTGACGGTAAGCGCGACGCCGGCCGCCATAAGCATCGGAACAAATGCAATCGTCTTCCACCAATTCTTCGGATACAACTCCCGTTGCGCATAAAGATAGAACGCCGTGATCGACCAGAATGAAGCGATGATCAGCGGCAGATCGATGGTTACCATCTGAAAAACGCCCATGTAGAACCGGACGATCATAACCGGCAGTAAAAGGAACGAGACGGCGATCATCAGAGGATACGAGATATTCGGCGTCAAATGCAGGAACGCTTCTGCTTTTACACGCCACGGCAGATCGGCCTTGAAAATACGCGGCAGCAGCTTTTTTGCAACCTGCGTTAACCCTTTCGCCCAGCGCGCCTGCTGCACTTGGAAGCCGTATGTCTCGACCGGTAACTCAGAGGGACAATCTACTGTTGGCACATAAACGAATCGCCAACCTTTCAGTTGAGCGCGATAGCTTAAGTCAGAGTCTTCTGTAAGCGTCTCGTGTTGCCATCCTCCCGCATCGTCGATCATGCTGCGCCGGAGGATACCCGCCGTTCCATTGAAGTTAAAAAAAAGCCCCGATCCGCAACGCGCACCGTGCTCCAGAACAAAATGTCCGTCCAGAAGCATCGCTTCTACTTGCGTGAGAATACTGAATTCTTTATTGAGATAGCTCCAACGCGTTTGAACCACGCCCACCTGCGGATCGGTGAAGAAGTGGATCGTGCGGGTTAGAAAGTCCGATGGTGGGAGGAAATCCGCGTCGAAAATTGCAATGAATTCGCCGGTCGCGGTCGCGAGACCTTCTTGTAGAGCTCCCGCTTTGTAGCCGCGCCGGTTTGTGCGATGCCGATAATCGATATTCAAACCAGACGCACGATACTCGTTACATAAGCGCTCCGTATAAGGATGCGTCTCATCTGTGGAATCATCGAGGACCTGAACTTGCAATAACGCGCGCGGGTAATCGATTTTGCTGACTTCATCGAGCAGCCTTTCCACGACGAAGCGTTCGTTATACAAGGGCAACTGAATCGTTACCTTAGGCAGATGCTCGAACTTTTGCTCTGAGACCTTCGGCAGGTTCTTGCGGTATTTCCGGTAACGCCGCATCGTTTCGTAACGATGCAGGCCGTAAACCGAGAGGATCACCAGAATTCCGAAGTACGGTATGAGCAGCGCCCAGTCGAAGAAGGAAAGCTGGTAAATTCCCGAAAATGTATCGTCAAAAAGCCCGTTCGCTATGCGCCTGCTAAGTGTCGGCTGTGCAAAAAAGAAAGCTAGAAAAGGGCTCAATAAGATCATTGACAGTCGTCTTGGCTAAATTGAAGAACTCTCAGTTATTCGACTCAGTTTACCGTGTTTTCTATACTTTAGCGAAATCTGCGCCGAGCTTCTCCGAAGCCGGCAGTACTACCGGCGCACTAGAAACCGGGGTAAGTCGTTGATTTAAGTAAGCTCGACCGAACGACGCGCCTGCGTTTGGCGTATTATTCAACGTATGAGCAACCTTCAGGAGGAAGCTCAATGCGAGAGCACATACGAATTCTAGGCATTCTGAACATCATAATGGGCGGTTTGGTGGCACTGCTCGGCTGTATCATTCTGCTGGCTGCCGGCGGCTTCGCCACATTCATTGGCGCAGCCATAAGTAGCGGCCGCTACGGTGATCCTGGGGACGGCGCCATCGCCGCGCCGATTATCGCAACGGTCGGAGTGATCGTCGCAATTTTCTTTATCCTGCTTTCATTGCCATCCATCATCGGAGGCTGGGGTTTGCTGCGATTTAAATCCTGGTCGCGCATCCTGATGATCGTTGTTTCGGTTTTTAGCCTTTTCCATGTACCTCTAGGAACGGCTCTCGGCGTGTACGGCCTGTGGGTTCTGTTCAGCGAAGACGCCCGACGCATCCTTGAGAGCGGCGGGGCCTACATCGCGCGTCCGGTCTATCCGGCTGTTTCTCAGCCCTATCCGCCGCAACCTTAGCTTGAACCGCGGTCATTCCAAAATCTGCCGCACTCTTGCGAATATGTCGTGCAACATCCCGGCGGTTAATTTTCCCGTCGATGTATTCTGCTGGCTCGGATGATAAGAAGCAACCACAATTGGACCGCCCTCGTGCGTTCTGAACTCCGCCCCGTGCCCAAAACGAAACGCCGAGCGCGATTTGATCTTTCCGGCATCCTGCAGCACCGAAAGATAAGCATTCAACCCGATCCCGCCCAGCGCGACCACAATCCTCACGTTTCGCAGCAACGCTAGTTCGCGAATCAAAAACGGCCGACAGTTCAGAATCTCCTCGCGAAGTGGCTTGTTGTCGGGTGGGACGCAGCGCACGGGAGCCGTAATGTACGCGTCGCGCAAACGCAGCCCATCGTCGCGCGAGAGGCTCGTCGGCTGATTTGCGAACCCTGTCTCCCAAAGCGCGCGGTACAAAAATTCTCCCGAGCGGTCGCCGGTAAACATTCTGCCGGTCCGATTTGCGCCGTGCGCGCCCGGCGCCAGGCCAATAATTAACAATCGCGCAGCAGGATCTCCAAATCCGGGGACCGGCTTGCTCCAATATTCCTGCCCTCGATAGGCGCGCCGTTGCACACGTCCCACCTCTTCGCGATAGGCGACCAGCCGCGGGCAGCGGCGGCAGTTGATGATTTCGCTGTTTAGGACACGTAAAGCTCGATCCGCTGGAACAACCAATACAAAGAAGGATACCGTCCTGGGTTTGTGGGGCGAGCTTCAGCTTGCGCGAGGCTTCAGCCTCGCTCTGGCGCAGAGCCTATTCCGCCCGCAACGCCATGATCGGGTCCGTATGAATCGCGCGCCAGGCGGGAAACAGGCTCGCTCCCAAAGCAACCAGAGCCAGAATCAACGGAACGGCGATGAAAGTTTCGAGATCATGCGGGCTTGTATCGTAGAGCAGCGACGCGAGAACGCGGGTCGCGAGAATGGATGCCAACAACCCAAGCACGATACCCATCCCGGACAATCGCAAGCAATGCCGGAAGATCAGAAGTAACAGATCGCGGCGGTCCGCTCCCATCGCGATACGAACCCCAAACTCCTGCATCCTTTGCGCGGTATTGTAAGCGAGCAATCCACCGATTCCAAGCGTGGCGAGCAGCAGAGCAGCAGCAGCGAACGAAATGAACAGCCAAGTACGAAAGCGCTCGGCCGATAAGGAGTCCTCTAGGATTTGATCGACCGTTTCGATCCGTCCCACCGGGAGGCTAGGATCTAGCCGGTTGATCTCACGCCGGATGGCGCTTGCCAGCGAGCGCGGATCGTCGGAAGCTCGGACCACGACATTCGCCTGGTTCTCCCAATCCGGCCAGGTTGTAAACATCAAAAACCGAGAAGAATTGCTGGTGAGTTGTGCTTTCACATCTTTCACAATGCCCACGATGCTCATCCACGGCTCGCCGTTATTCGGCATCTCCACGCCGAAACGGATGCGCCTTCCAATGGGATCTTCACGCGGCCAGACTCGCTTGGCGAGCGATTCGGAGATCACGGTGAAATGCAGACCTCCAATATCGTCTTCAGGCCGCAGCAGGCGGCCGCGCAGCAACACGACACGAAGTGACTCGAGGGCATTGCCGAGGCAGAAAACCGTATCGACTCTTTCCGTCTCCCTGCTATGACCTTCGATGGAAATGACTGAATTGGAAGTGGAGCCCATTGGCAAATCTGATATCACGCCGGTTTGCCGGACTCCGGGCAACGTGCCGAGACGGGAAAGCAGACCGTCGAAGAACCCGGTGATCTGGGCCTGCGTTTTGTAAACTGCCGCGGGCAACGCGAGCCGTATCCTGATCACATGTTCCGGCCGGAATCCCGGATTCGCCTCGGCGGCTTTCATCAGACTGCGCGCGAGCAGTCCGGCCGTAGTCAG
>DAISJE010000006.1:0-22809 GCA_036821665.1 Bryobacteraceae bacterium
TGTCAATGAAACGCAGCCCGGGCGTTTTCGCGAAGCCCGCCTGATGCCGGACGGTAAATCGGTCGTCCTTATTTCTACCGAGAGCGGCGAAGCGGAGGTTTGGCTTTATCCCGCGAATGGCAAAGGGCGGGGCGAGCAGTTGTCCAAAGGAGAGAATATCCTCCGCTGGGAAGCGATTCCATCGCCCGATGGGAAATGGATCGCGCATCAGGATAAAAACCAGCAGCTTTGGCTCTATAACGTCGCTGCGCATAGCGACAAAAAGATCGCGTCTTCACCGAATGGCGACAACGATGCGCCCGCGTTCGCGGAATTGAGATGGTCACCCGACAGCCGCTGGCTGACATTCGGCGAAAACGCGCCGAATACGTTTATGCAGGTGATGCTTTATAGCGTCGAAACCGGCACTAAGAGTCCACTAACCACAGACCGCTACAACAGCGGCGCGGCCACCTGGAGCGAGGACGGCAAATGGATCTACTTTGTTTCGGATCGCGCTCTGAATTCCACTGTTAAAAGCCCTTGGGGTTCGCGCCTGCCGGATCCTTTCTTCGATCGCAGTAACAAGATTTACGCTCTGCCGCTCCAGAAGAATCTCGTATCGCCTTTCCGTCCGCCGGACGAATTGCATCCGCCGAAACCTGCTGCTCACGAACCGGACTCGACCAAATCAGACAACAAGACCACTGCGCCACGGAAAATAGATGTTGATCTGGCAGGAATTGAGGAACGTATCGAAGAGGTTCCCGTTCCTCCGGGCAACTACTCGGATCTTCAAATCGCCGGCAAGCGCTTGTGCTGGATCAATCATGATGCTGAAGATCCCGCCAAAAACGCTTTGGAATGCGTGAGTATCGGAAACAAGGGCGACAAGCCGGAATCATTGGTCGAGGGTGTGAAAGGGTTCGAGGTTTCGACCGATGGTAAGAAAATTCTAGTCCACAAGCAAAATGATTTGTTCGTCTTCGATGCCGGCGTCGCGGCCGCAGCCCTTAAAGACCCGAAAACTTTGACGGATGCGCAGATCGATCTCAAACGCTGGAAGTTTTCCGTCATTCCGGTTGAAGAATTCCGCGAGGCGTACTTAGATGCGTGGCGTCTTGAACGCGACTATTTTTACGACCGCAATATGCATCATGTGCCGTGGACGACAGTCCGCGACAAATATCTTGAGTTTGTTGGCCGTGTACGCGATCGCGAAGAACTGAGCGATCTTATCTCCGATATGGTCAGCGAACTCTCGGCTCTGCACACGTTTGTCGTTGGAGGTGATTTGCGGACAGGCCCCGATCAAGTACCCGTTGGTTCGCTCGGCGCGCGTTTGGTCAAGGACAACACTGCAGGCGGGTTTCGCATCGAGCACATCTACCGCACCGACCCGGACCGGCCCGACAAACTGTCACCGCTGCTCCGCCCCGGTGCCGGTCTTATCGAGGGAGATGTGATTACCGCGATCAACGGTCACAGTCTGCGGCTTTGTTCGGATACTGGAGAATTATTGCGTGATCAGGTGGGCAAGCAAGTCCTGGTGACCTATCGTCATCAGAATGACAGCCAACCACATGACGTGATCGTGACAGCTATATCCGACGTTCAGGATTCCGACTTGCGTTACAGCGAGTGGGAATATACCCGGCGTCTTGAAGTCGAGAAAGCCACAGACGGCAAGGTCGGTTACATCCATCTAAGGGCGATGGGACCCGATGATATACGGCAATGGGAAGAAGAATATACGCCTATCTACAACCGCCAAGCGCTCATCGTCGACGTAAGGCACAACAGAGGCGGCAATATCGATAGCTGGCTTCTGGACAAACTGTCGCGGAAGGCATGGATGTACTGGCAAGGCCGCAACGGGTCACCATATTGGAATATGCAGGGCGCTTTTCGCGGGCCCGTTCTGGTGCTTTGCGATCAACTCACCGCTTCCGACGGGGAAGCGTTCTCGGAAGGTTTTCGCCGTTTGGGCTTAGGCAAAGTTATGGGGACGCGAACATGGGGAGGCGAGATCTGGCTCTCGTTCAGTAACGTTCTTGCCGATAAAGGTATTGCTTCGGCGGCGGAAATGGGCGTTTACGGTCCAGAGGGCAAATGGCTGATCGAAGGCCACGGTGTCGATCCCGACATCGTCGTCGACAATCCGCCGCATGTCACTTTCGAGGGTAAAGACACTCAGCTCGAGGCGGCTATTCACTTTCTAAGGCAGGCGATCAGTGAACATCCCAATCCCGTCCCCCCGCCTCCGCCTTATCCGGACAAATCGTTTAAGCCCTCGACAAGAAACCTGAGGCCAATGGGGTCTCCGGTCCCGAAACCCGCTTCGTAATCCGCGCTGCTCGAATTCGTCAACCCACCAGCGCAAAGGTAACGAACAGCGCAACGAACGTGGCCAGGCACAAACCCGACATAAAGGCCCAATCGGCTATATCGCCGTAGATTTTGCGGTGATTTCGCGTTTTAGACCGCAGCCCCATATAAGAAAAAATCGTAGCTACCAAAAAAGCGGCTACTGAGATAAACAAAAGGTTGTCGGCTAGAGTAGTGATGCGCTGCAGGCTGGCGTAGATCTTAATGAGCCCGATGACGGTAAGGCAGAGAGCCAGCAGCGTCGGCGAATTTCCGAAGATATGGCTAGTGATGTCTCGATCGATCGACTGCTGCCGGCCGTTTTCGTTGGCTTCGCTGTGAATGACCGGCTTGGGCTCGGATTTCAGCATTTGTAGCGAGTCGCAAACGCCGGCTCGCGCGGATCAAATCTTCAAAAGCGTTCTTAGCCGCCGGGTCTGAATCCGGCTGACTGGAATTTCGGTCTGTTTCTTGTCATCCATTTTCAATTGAAAGCTGGATTTGAACCAGGGAATTACTTCGCGGATTTTATTAATGTTTACCAGGAATGAGCGATGTACGCGCCAGAAAAGATTCGGGTCGAGATTCGATTGCAGCTCTTCAATCGTTCGATAATTCGACTGCCCTTCAAACTGAGCGGTTACGACTGTGATGGTGCCTTCGTCGATGGTGGCATAAATCAAATCCTGAGCGTCGACGATCAGATTGCGATTATTTGTCCTGACGAGGAGTTTGGTCCGCTGTACGGCGGCTTTGGCGGCTTCTCCCTGCTTTTCTTGCGGCTGCTTCTCGTCAAGCGTGCGTTTCACTCGTTCAACGGACTCCGCCAGCCGTTCTTTTTCCACAGGCTTTAGAAGGTAGTCCAAAGCCTGCAGGCGAAATGCCTCAACAGCGTACTGATCGAAGGCTGTAGTCAGAACGAAATACGGAAGAGGGCCACCCTTCTCCCGAAGCTTTGTAATTACGCCAAGACCATCCAGGCCAGGCATTTGTACATCGAGGAAGACTAATTCCGGTTCTGCCTGTTCAATCAGCTTTAATGCTTCCAAACCGTTCGCGGCGGTTTGTAACAGCTCGATTTCAGGAAAATCTTTTAGAAGATAGGCGAGTTCTTCACGGGCAAGTTCCTCGTCATCCACGACGAGCGTTGAAATCGCGCTGCCCGCGTTTTGCGACATCGAATGCTAGTATAACGTAGGATCGCATGCTGGCCGCGCGTAGCGCAGGTCTATCAAAATAAGATAGCCCTCGGCCCGGAGGATATTCCGCATTGTCCGAAAACTCCAATGTCACTATAGCGCCTCCCGTTGCGCGATTGGGTATCCTCATTTCGCTGGCGTCCTTTAAAGACCTTTATTCCGCTGCTGGGGATATTTGCGGAGATAACGCGAACCAAACTGCCGTTTATCCTCGATCTAGTCCTTTTGCTGGATCCGGCTGGGTGTGCCATTCTCTATCGGGGGTCCGGCAACGGCTCCCGAGTTGTATCCCGAGCGCGATATCTTCATCCAACTGATGAAGGTGAAAATTATTCCCGATGGATGCAGGGTGAAGATTTTATTACACATCTTGGCCTCGAATACCACGACTAAGTTGCTGTGTCAGCCGTCAAATAGATAGGTACCCAATGCCGCAGGCGGCTTCCCATTCCCGAAAACGTTCCAGAAAAGCGGATCTTACCGTCTTGGAAGATTCGCCCAAAAGAGTTCTGGTAATCGGTGGCACTCAATTCATTGGTAAGCTCCTGGTTCAGGAGTTGGTGCGGCAGCATCATGAGGTGTACATCATGCACCGCAAACCACGGCACGGGTTCGGAAAGCGAGTTCGCAACCTGGTTGCCGACCGGAACGATGTGACCAGCGTTCGAAAAGCGGTAGGCGCAACACGGTTTGACGTGGTTTACGATAATGCCTACGATTGGGAGCACGGTACAACCGGCGCACAGGTTGAAGCGACCGCCCAGATCTTCGATGGAAAGATAGCCCGGTACATTTTTATGTCCAGCGTCGCCGCTTATGGCGACGGTCTAAACCATCACGAAGGTGACGCTCTGGCCCCCGACGACCACCCCAGCGCGTATGCCCGCAACAAGGCGATGAGCGAACGCGCGCTTTTTCGAATGCATCAGCGCACGGGGTTTCCGATTGTGACGTTGCGGCCGCCCTTTGTTTACGGTCCGGGAAGTCCATATTACCGGGAAGCGTTTTTCTGGGACCGCATGCGTGTGGGCCGGCCAATCATTCTGCCGAGCGAAGGCCACCGGCTCATGCAGTTCGTGTACGTGAAGGATTTGGTAGAACTGGCCATCCGCGGTATGGAACTTCGCAATGCCGTCGGGCATGCATTTAACACTGCCAACCCGCGCGCCATTACCCAGCACGAACTTATATTGGAGCTGGCGCGAGCATCCGGAGCTAAGGAACCGGAGCTGATTCCGATCCCGCGCGAGTGGATTCAGAGGGCAGGAGGTCAACCCATCGGGGAAAAACTCTATTTCGGCTACTATTACGACCTCCCGGCGATCACCGAGATCATCACCAAAGCGCAACGAATGCTGGCTTTTAAACCGACGGAATTCGCCGCCGGGCTAAAAACCACTTATCGCTCCTATCTCCAGAAGCGGAGCTATCCCAAACCGGATTTTACGTTCGAAGATGAGTTGATCCATCGGTTTTCTGCTATAGCCAATACGATTCGCTCGGCGTAGCGGGAAGCCCAGTCGAGTAATCTGGTTACGTTAGGCCTGTGCCAAGACTCTCCTTTTAAGGAATAAGGAATGAAAACGACACTACTTTCGATCGTGCTGTTATTGGGCGGCTATACAGTCGCTCCGGCTTATGCCTTGCAAGTCGGGCAAGATGCAAAAGATATTGGACACGACACCAAGAATGCAGCCAAGGACGGCGCCACGGCAACTAAAAATGGCGTCAAGAAAGGCACGGAAAAAACGACCGATGCCACAAAGAAGGGCTGGCATAAGACCAAGCATGCCGTAAAAAAAGGAACGAATAAAGCGGCTTCAGAAACCGAGAAGGGCGCGAACAAGGTCAAAGACAAGACCGACACGAGCACGCAGCAATAACCGGGTGTGCTACCGGTTGCATTAACGATTGCCGGATCGGATCCGAGCGGCGGCGCGGGCATTCAGGCCGACCTTAAGACGTTTCAGCGCTTTGGCGTCTATGGCGAAGCCGCCATTACGTTGATTACGGTCCAGAATACGGAATCCGTCACCCGCGTTGAGACGCTCGGCCCGGATCTGGTAGCTCAGCAAATCCGCGCCGTTGTGAGTGATATTCCGCCCCGAGCCGCAAAAACAGGCGCACTAGGAACTGCGGAAATAATCGATGTAGTTGCAGGGCTAGCCGCGTCTTTTGCTTTCCCGCTGATTGTCGATCCGGTGATGATCAGCAAGCATGGCGCACGTCTTATTTCTGCCGATGCCGAGCAAGTATTAAAGCGAAAGTTGCTGCCTCATGCCTTTCTGCTGACGCCTAATATTCCGGAAGCGGAGGCGCTTACGGGAATGCCCATTCGCGGCGAAGAGGACATGAGCCGGGCAGCGGAACGCCTTCTTGATTTTGGGTGCAAAGGGGTTCTGATCAAAGGCGGTCATCTGGCCGGAGAACCGGTTGACATGCTGCACTGGGAAGGAAAGCAGCATGTGCTTAACGGCGCTCGCGTCCATACCATACATACGCACGGCACGGGTTGCACGTATTCAGCAGCCATCGCGGCCGGCCTGGCGCTGGAAAAGGATCTGCTCGATGCGATCTCTGATGCCAAGCAGTTCATACAGCGAGCCATTGAGCAGGCACCCGGATTGGGACAAGGCATCGGGCCAGTCAACCATTTGGCCTAGCGGCGATGTGATTAAGGCTGAACGTTTGTAACTGCCGTCGAACCAGCTTGGGGAAAGTGTTTTTCGTACCAGGCTATCGAGCGGTCAATCCAATCCACAACGTGCTTGGTTTCGCGAATCCCATGCCCTTCTCTCGGATAGCGTACAAAGATTGTATCGACGCCAACATCTTTCAACGCAATAAAAAATTGCTCTGCCTCGGCGATCGGTACGTCCGGGTCATTCTCCCCATGGACCAGCATTGTCGGAGTATGAACGTTGGCAACATGCTTGAGGGCTGAACGCTCCCACGCTTTGTCCATCAAGCTGTCCTGGTGGAGGAACTGGCCAAACTCCATCTCTTCGTATTGGTTGTAGTAGGTCATGTAGTTGTAGCTGATCAGATTCGAAATCCCAGCCGTCGGGATCGCGGCTTTGAATTCGTTCGACTGCGTGATCAGCCAATCGCTAAGCTGGCCGCCGTAGCTCACACCCTCAATTCCCATCCGTTCGCGATCGATCCACAAGTATCGCCGGACGGCCGCGCTTACTCCGTATAAAACGTCCTGCCCTTCATTGCCGTCCTGATCGCCAAACACAGCATCGGCAAACTTCTGGCCGTAGCCGGTTGAGCCTCGATAATTCACCTGGAGAACCGCGAAGCCTTTTGCGGCGTAGACCTGATTCTTGAAACTAAATGCGGGACCGTTTTGCCCGTGCGGGCCACCGTGAATATTGACGATCAAAGGATGTTTGCTTCCGGCGCTTAATCCAAGCGGCTTGGTAAGGAAAGCTTCTACTTCAAATTGGTTATCGTTGCTGACGAAAGTAAAAGCCTCTACTTCGGCGATTTCTTTCCCGGCAAGCACATCTGAGTTCAAGGACGTAAGTTGGCGTCCGGCCGAAGCACCGGTCTTTAGATAAAGCTGCGACAAATCTTTCGGCGTGGCAAAGCCATAAGCAATTTCGCGTTGTTTGTTGACTGAGTAACCGCCGACGGAGCCTGTGTCGTTCACAACGGTCTCCGGCGCTCCTCCGGAGATGGGAAGCCGCGCCAGGTGGACGTCACCTCGTTCTTGATACGTCACATAAACTGCGCTCCCGTCGGGAGCCCAGTGGAGTTCATGTTGCCGGTTATCCAGTGAAGCTCCAATTTCCCGCCTATGAGTGCCGTCCGCATCCATAACCCACGCGTGTGTATCTTCCATCGTTGTCTCGCGATCGGTCAAACCGCGTTTCGTGCCCAGAAAGGCGATGTGTTTTCCGTCTGGCGACCATAAAGGCGCGTACTCGCAACTCTCGGTTGCGGTTATCCGCCGGATACTACCGTCGGACAGCTTAAGCGCAAACACGTCGTAGTTAAAGAATTCATCCGAGTTCGGTTCGCGATTGGAGACAAACATCAGTTCCTGTCCATCCGGCGACCAGTCGATCGAATGCTCATCGTAATTTCCGTTCGTTAATTGGCGGACCTGTTTGGTCGCAATATCGACGGTAAAAAGATGAAGTCGTTTGTTGTCGTTGAAATGGGTGAGGCCCTCGCTCGCCGTCGGCTTATAGAGATAGCGGGTAATCACCATCGGATCGCCATTCGCATCCGCGGTTTCAGGACCGGGTGTGGCGGAAACATAGGCAATCGTTTTGCTATCCGGCGACCAGACAAAGGATGCTCCTTGTCCGGGCAGCGGAGAATTGCTGCCACTTGTGGCGCTGAGGAATGTTGCGTGCGATCCGTCAGCTTGCGCATACATAAGCCCGTGCTTGTTCTCCGGCCCTCCCTCGAAGGCGATCAGCATCCCGTCCGGTGACCAGCGAGGATCGGATGTTGCTTCTTTCTCGGCTCCAAGTCTCACCGACTTTTGGGTGCCGACGTCCATGATCCAGACTTGCGTGTATGGGCGGCCCGGACGGTCGCTCATGTTCAGAGCGTAAGCGATGTGCCGTCCGTCCGGGGAGAACTCTACGTCGCCTACCGACCGGAGACGATACAGGTCTTGGCTCTGAAGGCCCGCTCCATAGACAGAAGTTGCTGACGCACAGAGCGCCAGAGCAACTCTAAAACGAAGGCTCATGGACTGTAGTTTACGCGTATATTGCTTTCAGAAAAACCCTTGACTCATGGCGAATAAAAGGCGAACATATTCTTGAGAGGAATTTCTCTCATGCAGCAACTCGTCAAACTGGTCGGGATCGCGCGGCTCGCGGCAGAGGGCACACGGATTTCGGAAAAGCGCCGGGTTGAATATCGCACCCTGCCGACTCGAAAATGGCTGAACCGCTGCCATTCACAGCGCGTCCCCTTCGATTGGTCGATCAACCCGTATCGAGGCTGCGAATACGGCTGCAAATACTGTTACGCGCGCTTCACGCACGAATTTATGGAACGGCGCGATCCGCAATTGTTCGAGCGAGAGATCTACGCAAAGGATTGGGATGCAAGCGCGTTTCGAGACGAACTCAAGGCTGTCAAGCTCGGGCATGTCATCGGAATTGGAACCGCGACAGATCCGTACCAGCCGGCCGAACGTAAATTTTTGTTGACTCGTCAGGTGCTGGAGGGGCTTGCCGGCATCGACGGCACGTCGATATTTGTTACCACTAAATCGAACTTAGTGAGTCGCGACTCCGACCTTTTCGTTCAGCTTGGGAAACGCAACGAGGTCCGGATCACGATTACGGTGACGACAATGGATCGCGAGCTGGCCCGGCTCACAGAGCCGTTTGCACCGCGTCCTGATTTGCGCATGAAGGCCGTCGCAGAGCTGGCAGCGGCAGGAGTTTCAGTAGGTGTCATCGCTAATCCGGTGCTGCCTCTCATTACCGACTCGGAAGAAAATCTGGAATCGGTCGCACGAGCTGCCAAGGAGGCCGGCGCGGATCAGTTTGGCGCGAATGTTTTATTTCTACAGCCCACAGCACAAAGCGTATTCTTCCCTTTTTTGGCGGAACGTTTTCCGCAACATCTGAAACGGTATCGCGCAAGCTTCGCCCAAGGGGCTTACCTGAGAGGTTCGTACCCGGAGCGCATTCGTTCCCTTGTGAATGACATCCGGCAGCGCGTCGGCATCGAGCAGCGCGATATGGATCGCACTGCCCTCCCGAAACCTGCCGGCGCGCAGTTGTTGTTGTTTTAGCACATGAGCCGGCCGCTCCGTTTGTTATTCTGGCGTGGGAACAAGCCAGCCTGTCATGCCTCTGAACATTTCACTCTCCAATAAATCGGCTATCGTGACGGGTGCAGGACGCGGCATCGGACTCGCTATCGCGCGGAATCTCGCAGCGGCAGACGCTTCGGTGCTGCTGGTCGATATAGATGAGAGCGCATTGGAGAGCGCGAAAAACACACTCTCCCATTCAGGCGGTAAGATCGCGACGCTCGCCGGCGATTTAACGGCTCCCCATTTTGCCGAAGCGGCAGTAGAGGAGCTGGTTCACAATTTTGGATCGGTTGACATTATCGTCAACAATGCAGGCTATACCTGGGACAACGTGATTCAGAAGACCTCGGACGAGCAGTTCCAGGCAATGCTCGACATTCATATAGTCGCACCATTTCGCATCTTGCGTGCCGCCGCGGCTTGGATCCGAGAACGAGCGAAGAAGGAAAACGAAACAGGAAAACGGGTTACGCGCAAAGTGGTGAACATCACGTCCATTTCGGGATTGGACGGCAATCCCGGACAAGCCGGCTACTCGTCGGGCAAAGCCGCGGTTGTCGGCCTGACGAAGACGTTGGCGAAAGAATGGGGGCGCTACAACGTAACTGTGAACGCAGTCGGTTTTGGTCTGATCGACACCCGTCTCATCAAGGCGATGGACGATGTTGAAACCAACATTGCGATCGGCGAGCGACAAGTGCACGTGGGCATGCAGGCCCAGGTGCGGGAGCAGGCGACGAAAATGATTCCGCTTGGCCGTGTGGGGACGCCCGAAGATGCAGCGAATGCCGTCTTATTCTTTTGCTCGCCACTCTCCGATTACGTTACGGGCGAAGTACTCGTCTGTAGCGGCGGAATACGATTTTAGCTGTTTTCCTGAGACTCAACAGGCACCGGCTCGGGATTCTTGCGCGCCTTCAGGATGTGGATGCCGGCCGGAATTAGCGACACGACGATGATGCCTAGCACTACTTTTTCAAAGTTCTGCCGGATAACAGGAATGTTGCCCAGTAGATAGCCGGACAAAATCATCGCAGTGACCCAACCGACCGCACCGCATACGTTAAAAGCGAGAAAACGCCGGTAGCGCATCTTCCCCACTCCGGCGACGAAGGCGGCGAAGGTCCGGATAATCGGAACAAACTTCGCGTAAACGATAGTTTTTCCGCCATGGCGCTCGTAAAAAGCATGGGTACGGTCAACATACTCGCGCCGGAAGATTCGCGAGTTCGTCTTTTTGAAGAGCGAATAACCGAGCGTGCTGCCTAAAAAGAAACCGGTCCCATCGCCCAGAATAGAGGCAGCGGCCAGCATCAGAATCATGCCCGCGATCGGCAGCTTTCCTGCCCCCGCGACTACGCCTACCGTAAACAGCAGTGAATCCCCGGGAAGAAAGAAGCCGACCAGCATACCGCTCTCGGCGAACACGACCAAAAACAGGAACGCGTATCCAAGCCAGCCGGTTAGAACCGTCGACAGGAGTTGGATCAATTGATTCGGGTCGGTAAGGCCCCGAATGAAATGGATGAACTCGGCGATCACCCGGTACTATCCCTGGTAAGAACCGATCAGGCGATTCAGCGTAGCTTCATTCATCTTGATCTTGCCGCGTCGCCTTAGCTCCGTTACGACGCTATCGCGGAAGAGTGGGCCTTGCGCGGTTTGCCGCTCCTGCGTCAAGCTTTGCACCACGGATTCTTTGTTCTTGGCGAACTGGCTCATGTCGGCGGGAATCTTTTCCGAGACCTTGCAAACGAACTGACCCGATTGCGCCGCAACGGGACCCACGATATCGCCCACATTGGACTTAAAGGCCGCCGAGAGAAGTGTCGCAGCGCCGATGCCTTCCGCGGCTCCGTCTATCGTAAACGGTGCAGCAGTCTTTACGGCCAGTCCGTATGATTTGGCAATCGCGTCCAGGCTCTCGCCCTTGTGTGCGCGCGCGGCTGCGGCCTTAGCGGCTTCTTCGGCCAGCCGCTCTGCTTCTGCGTCGGTATAGCGCTTCAGGACGTCGGCCTGAACTTCTGCAAATTCCGCATTGCGAGAAGGTGAAACGCCGGTTACAACCGCGAAAGCCGCTTTGCCCTGCGTATCCAAATTCACGACATCGGTTACGCTGCCCTTTGGCGCCGAAAAGATAGCGGTGCTGACCTGCGGCTGAGAGTTAATCTCAGGCAGCGTCGCGCCGTTAGTCAGATTGTCCAGCTTGAAAAATTTGAGGTTGTACTTCTTCGCAATCGCTTCGGCCTGACTCGGAGTCCTGGCAATCTCAGCATGGGCAGCATCGATGGCCTTCGTCATGTTGTCCGCGGCTACCTGCTTCTTCGCATCCAACAGAAGCTGCGGTTTCACTTCGTCGAAAGTTTGTGTGTGGGCCTCTTGTTTGTCTTCCACTTGAATGATGTGAAAGCCGTACTCGGTTTCGATGACACCGCTGAGCTGTCCCGGCTTAAGAGAGAATGCAGCTTTTTCGAAGTTCGGCACCGTCTGGCCCCTGACGATCCAACCCAGCTCGCCGCCCTTTTCGGCCGAACCCGGATCTTCCGAATTTTTCTTCGCCAATTCGGCAAAATCCGCACCGTGCTGTAACTGCTTCAGAATGTCTTCAGCCTTGGCTTTCAGCTTGGGAACTTCATCTTTCGGTTTGCCTTCCGTCTTGATCAGGATGTGGCGAACCTTGACACGCTCCGGCGTGCGATAGCTGTCGATATTGTCCTGATACTGCTGCTGCAATTGCGCATCGGAGACCTGAGCGCTTTGAATGAAATCGGCTGTAGAACCGGTGATCAGTTCTACACTGCGCTTTTCCGGGATGCGGAATTGAGCGCGATTCTTGTCGAAATAGGCCTTCACGGCAGCGGGATCTTTACTGGCTTTTGAAGCGAAATCCTTGCTGTCGAAATCGATGTATTGCAGGCCGACTTTAAGGTTTTTGCGCTGATATTCTTTTTTCGCATCCTCATCGGAAACAAACATCGATTGCATTTCGATGTTTTCCAAACGCGCGGCCAGCATCATCTGACGCCGCTCCTTCTCGTAATCGGCCGGCGTCATATCCTGCTGCGAGAGAATCATCTGGTAGGTTTTCAGATCGAACTTGCCACCCAGTTCGGGAGCGAATTCAGCCTCGATGGCATCGCCCAGTTCCTGATCGGAAATTCTGATCCCCATCTCGTGAGCTTTATAGGCCATTGCTTTGGCCTCAATGAGCTGGTTGACAATGGAGGGAACATACATGGCGATGATGCCCTTGGGCAGATTGGGCTGGCCTTGCGTAATGCGCTGTACCGCCCGCTGAACATCCATGGTGGTGATCTTGTCATCACCGACCGCCGCGACAACGTTCTGCCCGGAAACGCTCGGACCGCCGGGGCCACCAGGAATCAGGTAGACCAGCATGGATGCAGCCACAAGCACGAGCAGCGCACCCAACAGAATACGCACACTCTTTTCTCGGCTGCGAAACAGATCAAACATGGCTTGAGACGGAAACTCCTGCTGAGAACTTCTCTTTACGGCGCCGGACCAGGATATGTGGCGCGGCTAAGATATCTTGCTGCCAGTATAGCCGAGCGGGTACTTTTTCGGACTGCGGCTTTACGCCATAACGACGGATGCCACGGGTTTTCGGTGGGGCTCCAGGTCGTCCAGGAAAATGAAATAGGAACTGCCGCCGCAACGTATCTTGACGGTCCGATCGTTAAACCCGGGGCCGCCAATGTCGATTTGCGCACCCTCGGGTAACTGCGTGATTAAACCAAGTCGACGGCTCCCGTCCTCTGCCGCCATAATCTGAATGGCAGAGATGCTTTTGCCGAGTGTGTACGTTTCCTCGAAGGGAATCGAAGTGGGAGAGGCAAGTACCTCCAATTCCATAAAGCCTGTTACCTCCGGCTGACGCTCGCGGCCTGTACTTACCAATGTACTGAACTTCTTAGTACTACGAAAGACAATTTATTGCAGGTTGAGGTTAATCTGAACAATTCGGTGACGTACATTGCATCTTCGCCCGTCAAACAGATGGCTCTAGTGAAAATCCCTAGACTCAGACTAGTTCCGGATGGAATCAGATGAAGGAATCAGGCATGGTTAAAACGAAGTTACCCGTCCGGTGCCCGCGCTGTGGCTCGCAACATCTGTCGCGATCTCACCGCAAAAATGCCTTTGAGCGCCTGTTGAGCCGGGTCCTTCTGCCGTGGCGTTGCCGGGATTGCTATGCTCGATTCTTCCGTTCCCGCTGGGCCAATATCCAGGAGGAGCCGCCACCCAAGGCTCACGCGGCTGGTATGTAACGGCTCACGGATGTGCCTCCGCGGCGCTATTTGCCGCCGCTTTCCCATTAGAGATGCGGCCGCGGATCAGACGAAGCACAATATCCTCCACTTCTTCGAGTGAAAGCCCGGTCGTATCTACGAGTTCCGCATCGGGGGCTTGCAGCAGCGGAGACTCCGCGCGAGTACGATCCCGCCGGTCCCGCCGCTGCAACTCACCCGCAATCGCACTCGGATTCGCGCTTTCGCCTTCCTGTCGCCGCTCGATCAGCCGCCGCTGCGTGCGTTCTGCAGGATCCGCATCGAGAAAGATCTTTACCTGCGCCTCCGGAAACACTACGGAGCCGATATCCCGTCCTTCCATGACCACACTGTTGTGTTGCGCAATCGCCCGCTGAGCAGGCAGCAGTGCACGCCGGACTCCCGGAACCGCCGAGACCCGTGAGGCGGCATCGGAAACCTGTGGCGCGCGAATAGCTTCCGTTACGTCCTCGCCGTTCAAAAGCACGCGGCCGTTCTCCGGCAGCAATTCGATTTTTGCTTCGTTTGCCAACTGTGTCAGCCGGTACATGTCGGTGAGTTCCGTACCGAGTCGTAAGGCCCAAAGCGCCACGGCGCGATAGAAGGCGCCCGTGCTGATGTGAACGTAGCCGAGTTTCTCCGCGATCCGCTTTGCGATGGTGCTTTTCCCTGCGCCGGCCGGACCGTCGATTGCAATAACGACGCGCTTTTCACCCATGACGCGCCGGCACAACACTCCTAGAGGCTACAAACATTCTTACCCGAGTATGGCATGAAGGAAAATATGCCGGCAGCGCGATATTGAAAAACACGGCTGTAGCATTAGAGTAAGAATCTAGTAAGTCGATTTAGTCATATTCGTGGCTGGATTTGTTAGGGGATGAACTCCGGCGCGAAATGTTTTATCCCTACTCGCATCTTTAACTTGTGCGATTGGGGCTCTTGCTGACTTTTACCTGGGCCGGACTCCTCGGGCTGTGGTTTCTTTTCGTTTATCAGCTAAGTATTGTTGAGCTCATCGCCGGAGCCGCCGCGGCAGTTCTTACGCTCGGCGCTTTAGGGCTTTCTCTGCACGCCGTTCCGTTACGGTTTAAGCCGGAAGCGCGTTGGCTTTCGCGTGTCTTCTTCCTGCCCGTCATGGTTGTTAAGGACACGCTCGTCCTAGTCCGCGCGCTCGCACGTTTAACGACGGGAAGTAGAATTTATTCCCTGTTCCAAGTCACCCATTTTGCCGCGACGGCAGAAGGGCCGCGTCCAAACGCCAAACGCGTACTCGCAGTCGCGTTCACAACCGTTTCGCCGAACTCGATCGTGGTTGGAATCGATCGCAAGACCGGCTTGTTGTTATTTCACGAGTTGGAGAAGACCACGCTTCCTGAAATACTGGAGGATCTACAAAAATAACGTGGATCCTTGGATAGCATCCGCGATAGCGGTACTCGCCTGTATGATCCCCTGCTTCCTTCTCTGTATTCGGGGTGATGCAATGAGCCGTCTGGTAGGCCTCGAGGCGGGCAGCGTAATGGCCGTTATCGTTTTGTTGCTGCTTGCGGAAGGTTTTCACCGGCAGCCATTTGTCGATGTAGCCCTGACGCTTGCGCTTCTTTCCTTCGGAGCCGGACTTGTGTTTGCGCGCTTTCTGGAGCGTTGGTTATGAGCCCGCGTGAAGTAGTGGTGTGCATCCTGCTTGTTATCGGTGTGCTCGGATTCGTGCTCTGCGCCTGGGGTCTGCTGCTGAGCCGCGATTTTTACGACCAGCTTCACTTTCTGGCGCCCGCATCGCTGATCGGAGCGGTCGCGATTCCTCTTGCCATATTGGTTCAGGAAGGCTTTTCTCAGGCGGGAACGAAAGCGCTGCTTATCGCGATTCTTCTGTTCTGGGCGAACCCCGTTCTGTCGCACGCAAGCGCGCGAGCGGGTCGAATTCGTCGCAAAGGACAATGGCCGCCTACGGAGAACGAGAAGTTTTCAACCGCCGAGCCGGAGAAAAAATGATTGTCCTGCATGCGTTCATTTTGCTGTTTGTAGCCGGCGCCGGAACGGCGGTCGTTTTGACGCGCGATCCGACCGCGCAGGCCATTGTTGTCAGTTTTTATGGTCTGCTGCTGGGGATCATGTTTTTTGTCTTCCAGGCGCCCGATGTCGCGCTTTCGCAGATCGTTGTGGGAGCCATTGCGCTTCCCTTGATGATTATGCTTGCGCTTGCGCGAGTAAGAAAGCAAAGCCGGAAGCATCAGCCGTGAACAGACACTTCAGACAAGCCTTCTTCGTTCTTTCGGCTGCTGGGCTCGCGTTGCTTCTCGGTTGGGGTTACG
The DNA here is from genome assembly GCA_036821665.1 of Bryobacteraceae bacterium. GTDB lineage: Bacteria > Acidobacteriota > Terriglobia > Bryobacterales > Bryobacteraceae > Bog-105. The sequence goes on from DAISJE010000006.1 coordinate 15,953, forward strand.
CCGGACTGCCCCGGTTCGGGCAAGTTACGAGTATCTATGCGGATATTGTGAATGCCGCCAGTGTGCCGCAGCGGCATATTACCGACGTTGTGACAGCGGTCAACTTCGATTTTCGCGGATTCGACACGCTCGGCGAGGAGTTCATCCTCTTCACTTCCGTAATGGGGATCGTTCTTCTTATGCGCAGAACGACAGACGAGCCCGCGGGCGACCATGAAGATTGCGCGCGGGGTCGTATTGTGCCGGCCCCTAGCGATGCCGTCCGAGTCGTTGCATTGTTATTAGTAGCCCCCACGATTCTCTTCGGCTGGTACATCGTCGCACACGGGCAGATTACTCCGGGCGGCGGTTTCCAGGGCGGAGTCATCCTTTCTAGCGCGCCATTGTTGCTTTATCTCTGCGGTTCCTATCCGAAATTTCGCGGAGCTGCAGCTCCACGCATGACGGAGATCGTGGAGGCAATAGGTGCCGCCGGCTACGTCATTATCGGCGCCGCGTGCGTCGCCTTGGGAGGACTGTTCCTTGAAAATCTCCTTCCTCTTGGAAAGACCGGAACGTTGACTTCGGGCGGCATGGTCCCATTTATCAATCTAAGTGTTGGGTTGGAGGTTAGCGGCGGCTTTGTCCTGATTCTGATCGTCTACCTGGAAGAGTTGATGGAGGACAAGGAATCATGAGCTATCTTCCTTATGCTGTCGCGGCCTGGCTGTTACTAGTGGGATTGTATGGCGTAATCTCAAGCCGCAATTTGATCCATTTGATTATCTGCGTCGGTGTTATTCAATCATCGACTTACGTGTTACTGCTCGCAGTGGGATACCGAACGGGAGCGGCGGCGCCGATTTTCGCCGATATTCCGGTGGGCACTCCTGTTGTCGATCCTGTGGTGCAGGCGCTGATGTTGACGGATGTGGTTGTCGAAGTTACGGTGGTGGCGCTTCTGCTAGCACTTGCCATTCAGGTTCATAAGCGCCATGGCACGCTGAATCCGGACGAGTTGCGCAAACTGAAGGGCTAGGTACGCTTGCTGCCCGTCTTACCCGTTGCAGTGCCTTTAATCGCGGCGGCAGTACTCGCGATGTTGACGAAGCTGCTGCCGCGAGTTTTGTCTTCGTTAATTGCGCTTGCCGCCACGCTCGCGACTGCAGCGGCAGCGGCTCTGCTCTTTTCCGACTCGCTTCGACAGCCCGTCGTCTATTGGTTCGGGAACTGGAAGCCGAAAGCGGGCATCACGATCGGAATCTCGTTTGTCATCGACCCAATTGGCGCGGGTTTGGCGGCCTTCGCAGCGGTGTTGACGGCCGCAGCCCTGATCTACGCCTCGAAGTATTTCGATAGCGCCGCAAACCACTTTCACGCCTTGATCCTCTGCTTTCTCGGAGCGATGTGTGGTTTCAGCTTGACAGGCGATATGTTCAACCTCTTCGTCTTCTTTGAGCTGATGAGCGCGGCGGCGTTTGCGCTGTGCGCCTATAAGACGGAGGATCCCACAGCCCTGCAAGGCTCGTTAAACTTTGCCGTTACGAATACGATTGGCGCTTATTTTGTTCTCACCGGGATTGCGCTGCTGTATGCGCGGACTGGCGCGCTGAACATGGCTCAGATGTCCTCTGCTCTCGCTTCACGACGACCCGACAAACTCGTCCTGGTGGCATTTGCCTTTGTTGTTTGCGGCTATCTCGTGAAGGCCGCCATTGTGCCGTTTCATTTCTGGCTCGCCGATGCGCATGCGGTGGCTCCATCTCCTATTTGCGTGCTCTTTTCGGGAGTTATGGTCGAGATGGGTCTGTACGGAGTCACTCGCATCTACTGGGCGGTTTTTAATCAAACGCTGCACGCCGACATCGAATCTCTGCGGGTACTTTTTGTGTCAATCGGCGTCGCTACCGCAATCATCGCCGCCATCATGTGCTTTCCGCAAAGAAATGTGAAGCGGCTGCTGGCATTTTCGACCATAAGCCACGTCGGTCTAATGACAATCGGTATTGGACTTTTTACGGCAACCGGTCTTGCGGGGGCTGCCGTCTATACCGTCGGCCATGGACTGGTGAAAGGCGCATTGTTTTTAGCTACCGGGATTTTGCTTCACCGCTTCACCACGGTCGATGAAATCGATTTGCACGGAAAGGGGCGAACTGAGAAATGGGCCGGCTTTGTCTTTTTTTTAGGGGCGCTTGGGTTGGCGGGGTTGCCTCCTTCGGGTGTTTCCGCGGGCGACGATCTGATTCATAAAGCCGCCGAGTCGGTTGACTATCGCTGGCTCTGGTGGATTTCTCTGTTCGCCGGCATGATGACTTCGGCCGCAGTGTTGCGGGCGGGATGCCGTATCTTTTTCGGTTGGGGGCCTCGCCGGGAGGATCCATCAGGCCAGGCATCAAAGATTAAAGAGACGCGAGAAACGGATACCGCTCAGCGCTCAACGCCAATCACCATGATTGCGCCCGCCGTCGTTCTGGTTGTCGCCGGTATGCTCTTGAACTTCACACCAGGGTTGAAGACGATCGCGGTACAAAGTTCGGCGACATTTCAAGATTCGAGCGCTTACACAGCCCGGGTTCTCCAGAACACGCCAGAATCCCCTCCGCATGCTCCCATGCCTGGGCCTTCCAATCCGCTGTTTGGAACTATTGTGGCCGCCTCCGCCGCTGCGATTGCGATCTTCTACTTGCTCAACAGGCGTTTCCGCTTCATCAGCGACGGCATCGCCGCCACATTGGGGCCTTTGCATCGTCTGCATAGCGGCCATGTCGGCGATTACGTCGCGTTTCTCACCTTCGGAGTTGCTGCTTTTGGGTTGGTATGCGTGCTTTTTTTGGGATAGGAGAGTGGTAAATAGCATGTTGAGGAAAATCGGCGACACGCCTGCTGCTCGGACACTGCGGCTATTCGGATGATAGCCCGGAGTGTCCCCGATTTCCTGATTGTGACTAAGGCTGTTTGACCAGGAACTGATCAATATTCTGGATGTATTTGCGGGAATTCGCAGCTTGATCGACATCCGAATTCAGCGCGATTACGCTATTGAATTGCTTGCGCGCTTCGACAAGTAGATCAAGCCCGTTCGGCGCGGTAGTGTGCAGATTGAGGATGTTAAATTTCTGGCTGTAAAGAATTCCGAGGCGGTAATGCGAATAGAGATCCTGAGGATTGTAGGAAAGCGCGGATTCGCAGTAGCCAATGGCGGAGTCCCAGTTCTTTAAAAGCCATTCGCAGTCGCATAGACCAAAATTAGCTTGAGCCCGAAGCTCTTTCCAGATATCGGTTTGCGCGGCACGCTTCTTCGTTCCTACGCCGATGAGAAAAGGCATCACGTAGTAATTCAGCTTTCCGGCAAACTTACTGTCGAAGTTACTCAATGCCAGATACTGATGGTATTCCGACTCGGCATCAGGAATATCGGCCGTAACATGCCGGCTATCGTCATCTAGCCGCAGGCTGTCGGCCAGCCAGAGATGCGCCTCTGCTTTATGCGGGATCAGCTTTACCGCTTCCTTGCTGCTGCGAACGGCTTGATCGTAAGCGCCCTTCCGGAAATACGCCTGCGAGAGCAGATAAAAGGCCGTTCCGTTAGCAGGATCGCGCTGCATAACGAAATTTAACTGCCGGATGGCTTCATCAAACGCGCCGGTGTCAAGCAAGCCGCCGGCATAGCTTACGCGAGCGTCCAAATAGTCCGGATCGATATCGACAGCCTGCTTGAAATACTGATTGGCAGTGTCGTAATCGTACAAGGCCCTATAGGCGCGTCCTAAAAACAAAGCTGCCTGGCTGTAAGTGGGGTCGATTTGAAGAGCCTGCTTGAATTCCTCAACGGCCTGCTTGTAATGCTGCTCGTATCCTTTGTTATAGAGCTCCAATCCGCGATTCAAATGATCTACCGCGGCCTTTTTGCGCTGCCTTGCGATGAGGATGCGCAAGCTAACGGTCGTCTCCTGGCCCGGATATACTTCCTCTTCGCGTGGACCGTCCGGCTCGTAGCCGAGGTGATTGCCCTGTATGGTATGAATGCCGGGCTGAATGCCCGGAAGGCGCAGTGCGTTTGCCTTGTTCACCACGCCGACGCTCTTGCCGTCGACCATAACTTCGACGCCATCCATGTTTGTCTCGATAACGAGCGTCCCGACTTTAGGTGGTGGCAGTTTGGCGGCGGTGACTCGATTCGGGTTATAGGCGAGTAGCATATCCGTGTCAAAACTGCCGCGGTCAAATGTGGGATGCTGGCGTTGGCCAGTGGCTTGACTAACGTTCGCATAGACGTAATCACCCAATTCCTGAGCGGATACGATTCCGTCGCCGTTTGTGTCAGCTTCGCCTTCAAGACCTTTAACGACGTAATACGTAAATATGCCGTGGCCGCCGCCCCAGCCCGGTCCTTCGAAGCTCTGTTCACGATCGCGGCTGGCGGTCACAACAAACAACGACTTAGTTAAATCGAGTAACGATTGATTGACTTGCGCGCGGTCGGCTTCCGGAGTAATCGCTCCGCTGTGGCAGGCGTCGGCGAGTAGCACTTTCCACTTCGCATGGATTTTACTTCCGATGACGGTCCCCAGGCGGCTCAACGGATAAGCAGTGCCGGGAATGTTATCGCGCTGCAAGTCATAAGGAGCGAAGTAACTGGCGCCATTTGAAATGAATCCGTGGCCCGCGAAGTAGATCAACACGCGATCGTCGTCTTTTGCGACTGAAGGCAGCCAATTCTCGAGCTGATCGGTGATGTTCTTGAGCGTAGCGTCGGAATCCTTCAGAACGTGTACATTTTCGGGAGGAAACTGTCCGCCCTGCTGGCTGATCAGAACGGTATAGACGGAGTCAGCGTCGCGATCCGGGTATTTGAGCTGTGCCTCGGGCGGCAGATTTTGGTAGTGAGAGATGCCGATGACCAGCGCGTAGCTTCGTGGGATGGTGACCTTTGCCGGGGGCACGGCGGGCTTGGCGGTGGCCTCGTCCGGCACCGCTTCCAGATCGCGGTGCTGCTGGGCAGGCGGATTTTGAGCGGAACAGATCAACGCAAGGAAAACGACACACAAACTCACGCGTTTCATAACTTCACTTATGGGCAATCCGGAAACGGTAAACAGAAGGGCCTTCAAACGGCTCGGTGGAAGATACTGAGGTATCGCTGGCGTTATCGACAACGATCAGGTCACGGCTGGTCATGACCGGAAATTGGGAGAACTGGCCAGGCAACGATTCGCCCTTGTCGAGCGGCTTCAATCCGGCGTGCGTATCGAGACACTCGCCGCGAGCGCGAAACAACTCGTCATCGCAACGCGGCGTGGCGGTTGCGAATGCGGCGGCATCGGCTTCGCTCGATGAAGATTGTTGAGGATTCGAGCCCTGGGGAGACTTGCCCAGATCCACTGGCGAAATCAGGAAATAGACATTGTCATAACCGGGTGGTCCGGTTACCTGAAACCAGCCGCTGCCCGAAGCCGGTACAAGATATTGCTTGCCTGCCGAGACCGCGCGGCTTTGAGCCAAGTCATCGCGCGGAAACAATTGCTGCCAAGTGCCGGACGAACCTTGATTCATCACATACAAATAACCCTTCACGGCGGATTTGAGGCGAAAACGAAGCTTGTCTCCGGCGGAAAAAACGTAATTCGGCTCTACCGTGCGGACGGACGTTCCCTCCTTCTTTTCCAGCACCAAGTCGATGCGGTGATTCACTTCCGCTTGCGTCTGCGCCCTACCGGCCGTGGGCGATAACGCTAGTACGACGCCTGGAACCAGGCACCAACTCCACACGCGCTTTAACATGTATTCTTATTTGTGCGACAGCACCACGTCGACGACCACATGCGGGTCCTGCGTTTGATTGGTAGCCTTATTTATTACGTAATTCGCCTTGTCGCCCTGCGCGGACTGCGTATCGTCGCCGCTGGTAAAGACCAAATCGCGGGATTGCACTTCGCTGCGAAGTTGAGCGACCAACTGGTCGTTAAGGCCGTCCTGATGGCTTTTTAGAGATGCAATCGTTTCTTCCAGATTCGTTTCAGGCGCGCGGCTCAACATCACGAAGAGCTTTTCCTGACCAGGCTTGCCGGTGAACCGCCATGCGCCGCTCCCGGGGACAATATATTCCTTGCCCGGAGCGAGCTTGTTGCTCTCGGCCGCGGCGCTGTTGCCCGGATACAGCGGAACCCAACGTCCGCTGGAGCCCTGCTCGATGACATACAGGTACCCGTTCTGGTTCGACATCAGGCTGAGTCGAATCTGATCGCCCGCGTGAAACACTGCTTCCGGCGAAATCTCCTGATACGTGCCGTCATCGAGCTTTTTCAAAACGGCATACCGGAGGCCGAGTGGAGCATGAACGGAGACTTTTTCCAGCGTGTTGCTATCGACAACGGAAACCGACGGTGCGGGTTTCGACGTCGACGCCCGATCAGGAATCACCGGTTCGGGAGCCTTGGCACGATGTACTGGGGATGCGACATGCGCCGCGGGACGCTTCCCAACCAGATCGGCCGAGGACCAGAATGCATCTCTTGCATTTAGCTCGGGTTGCGATTCAGGCTGCTGGCCATAGACCACGCTGCCGTAGGCGAAACAGACAACCGCTGTTCCAGCGCAGAGGAAAACCGCACGCATGCGCGACATTTGAGTTCCTAGGTTTTGATGTTGTTTGAATCATTATCCCAATAGACAGTCTTCTTTTGGAAGTACGATTCGTTTGCCATGTGACAGGCTATAGCGGCGTGATTTCCGAAGACAGCATCCTCAGTGACTGGTTTGCGCGATTTGACGGCGCGGAAAAAGTTCCAAAGATGCGGCCGTACATCGTCCCAATCGTCGCCCTCGTAGATTGTGCTTTCGTCGAGCGGTTCGTGCCCGGGTATGGCGGGATCATG